>CAHJWU010000015.1 GCA_903643085.1 Rhodospirillales bacterium | reverse complement strand
ACTGGGTGGAGGACCTGACGTCCGCCGGCTTCGGCGCGTGGGAGGTGTTCGGTGGCACGGCCGCGCTGAGCTACACGCCGCATGCCTGGCGCGGGCGGGTAAGGGCCAGCCAGCGCGGCGCGCCGTCCATGGGCAGGCTGGAGCTGGACCGGTTCGACGCCTCGCTAGGGCGCATGCTGGCGCGCCAGTTCCCCAGGCCGGTGCTCTCGGTGGAACACCGGGTGTTTGCGCTGGTGGCGCGGTAGCAGGCCAACGGCCTGGTTGTGGAGCAGGAAGGCCAGGGGCTCTGCCCCTGGACCCCGCTGGGGCCTCGAGGCCCCAGACCCCCCTACTGTCGCCTTCGCGGACAGATGGGGGTTGGGGCAGAGCTTCAGGTTTCCCTTAGATCGCCACCCGTACGCCCAGTTCCACCACCCGGTCGCTCGGTATCCGGAAGAACTCCGTCGCCGGCACCGCATTGCGCGCCATCACCAGGAACAGCCACAGCCGCCACAGAGACAGCTTGGGCGCCATCGCGCGCACCAGCACCTCGCGGCCGAGGAAGTAGCTCACCTGCATCGGGTCATACGCAATGCCGCGCGACCCCAGATCCTCCAGCGCCCGCGGCACGTTCGGGCTCTCCATGAAGCCGTAGCGCAGCAGCACGCGGTGTATGCCGGGCGCCAGCTCGATGACCTCGGTGCGGCGCTCGGGGCCGGCTTCGGGCTCGTCCAGCGTGGTGACGGTGACGAACAGCACCCGCTCATGCAGCACCTTGTTGTGCTTGAGGTTGTGCAGCAGGGCGGCGGGCACGTAGTCCGGATTGCCGGTCAGGAAGACGGCGATGCCCGGCACGCGCACGGTGCGCGACTGCGGCAGGCGGCCGAGGAAGCTGGCCAGCGGCAGGCTGTCTTTCTTCCACTGGCTCAGCATCAGGTCGCGGCCCTGCTTCCAGGTGGTCATCATGGCCATCAGCGCCACGGCGATCGCCAGGGGGACCCAGCCGCCGTCGAGTATCTTCAGCGTGTTGGCGGCGAAGAAGACGAAGTCGATGACGAAGAAGGCGCCGAACACGCCGAGCGCCGCCCAGGCCGGCCAGCCAAACTGGCGGCGGAACACGATCGTGGCCAGAAAGCAGGTGCACAGGAACGTGCCGGTCACCGCTATGCCGTAGGCCGAGCCGAGCGCGTCGCTGCCGCGGAAGGTGAGGACCAGGATGAGCACGCCGGCCAGCAGCGCGTTGTTCACCTGGGGGACGAAAATCTGGCCTTCTTCGATGGTGCTGGTGTGGCGCACGGTCAGGCGCGGCAGGAAGCCCATCTGCATGCATTGCCGGGCGATGGAAAAAGCGCCGGAGATCAGCGCCTGACTTGCGATCACGGCGGCCAGGGTGGAGAGCACCACCAGTGGCAGGCGCAGCCAGAGCGGGCCGAGCAGGAAGAACGGGTTCTGCACCGCGGCGCGATCGGACATGACCAGCGCGCCCTCGCCGAAATAGTTCAGCACCAGGGAGGGCAGGACCAGGAACAGCCAGGCAAAGCGTATGGGCGCCGCGCCGAAATGGCCCATGTCCGCGTACAACGCCTCGGCGCCGGTGACGGCCAGGACCACGGCGCCGAGCGCCACGAAAGCAAGCCAGCCGTGATGCAGGCAGAAGATCACGCCGTGCTGCGGCAGCAGCGCCTGCAGCACGGACGGGTTACGCGTGATGCCGATGGCACCCAACACGCCGATGGTGACGAACCAGACGACCATGACCGGGCCGAAGATCTTGCCCACCGTCCCGGTGCCGCGCGGCTGGATGGCGAACAGCGCGATGATGATGACGACGGAGGCAGGTATGACGAACCGACTGGCCTGCGGTATGGAGACTTCCAATCCCTCTATGGCGCCGAGCACGGAGATGGCGGGGGTGATCGCGCCGTCGCCGAACAGCAGGCAGGCGCCGCCTATGCCGATCAGCGCCACCGCCCAGTGCAGCCTGGGGCCGACCACGCGCTGTGCCAGGGCCATGAGCGCCAGTATGCCGCCCTCGCCGCGGTTGTCCGCGCGCATGACCAGCAGGACGTATTTGACTGTGACGATGAGTATCAGCGACCAGAAGATCAGCGACAGGCAGCCGATGATCTCGCCGTTGCTTATGGCGCGGCCGCCGAACAGGGAGAGGATCGCCTTGAAAGCGTAGAGCGGGCTGGTGCCGATATCTCCGTAGACGACGCCGAGGACACCTATGAGAGCGCCGAGCTTAGGCACGCCGCGCTGGAGCTTGGCGGAGTCGGCAAAGGTAAGCTGGTTCATGTGTAAGGAGAACTTACGCTGATTGAGGCTTTGGTGCAACGCGGCATAGAATAGGTGAGCAAGCACGTCTTTTTTGGAGGAAGCGCGAAAACTTGCTCCCTGTCGGTCGGCCGCCGCTACGGCGCGTCTCTTCGGCCGAAGATGGCGCTGCCTACGCGTATGTGGGTGGCGCCGCAGGCTATTGCGGCTTCGAAATCGCCGGACATGCCCATCGAGAGGATCGCCAGGCCGTGATCCTCGGCCAGACCGGCGAGCCTGCGGAAAAACGGCGCGGGCGGCTGGTCGGCGGGCGGTATGCACATCAGGCCCTGTAGCGCGGAACCGAAACGGACGCGGCAGGCGGTGATGAAGGCGGGCGCGTCGGCGGCGGGGATGCCGGCTTTCTGCGGCTCGTCGCCGATGTTGACCTGGACGAGCAGGTTCGGGACGCGGCCGGCGCGCTCGGCCGCCGCGGCGAGAGCGTCCGCCAGGCGAGGACGATCCAGGCTTTCGATCACGTCGGCAATGCGCACGGCGTCGGCCGCCTTGTTCGTCTGCAGGGCGCCGATGAGGTGCAGGCGCAGTCGCGGGTTGGCGGCGCGAAGGGGCGCGAACTTGGCCTCGGCTTCCTGGACGCGGTTCTCGCCGAAACTGAACTGGCCGCGATCCAGCGCCGCCTGCACCGAGGTGGCGGGGTGGGTTTTGGAGACGGCGACAAGCGTGACGTCGTCCGCGCTCCGTCCCGCCTGTTCTGCCGCCTGCTTCATGCGGGCGCGAATGGCCTGCAGCGCCGTGTCGAGTGCGTCCATGACCCAGGGATGGTTCTCCCCGCGGGGATGGTCAAGCAGGCCAGGCCTGCCGGCGCCGCGCCGGCGGGACGGAAGGGCTGCCGCGCTTGCAAGAGGAGGCCCTGCTCCGTTGCGAGCCCGACGCTTGGCGCAAACCCTGTCCGGCGCTAGACAGGCCAAGGCCCGCGATAGCGCCGGCCTGTGTTCGTCAGGATACCATGGCCCGCTCCGTCTTCCGCACCTACGCCCAGTTAGCCCTCCTGCTGCCGGTGGCGGCCCTGGCCGGCTGCGGCGGTGGCGGGTCCGCCAAGCCGCTGGCCGATGCGTCGTATGCCGATCCGAACGGGCTGACGCCGCCCGCGATCGTGCCGGGTAAAGGGCGCAACGCGCAGCAGGAAGCCGATGCCGCGCTGCAGGTGAACAAGTATCTGTGGCGCGGGGCGCTGGAGACGCTGCAATTCATGCCGTTCGCCTCGACGGACCCGTTTGGCGGGGTGATCGTGACGGACTGGTATTCGCCGCCCACAACCACGGGGGAGCGGTTCAAGGCCACGGCCTACGTGCTGGGGCGGCAGTTGCGGGCGGACGGCGTGCACGTGACGATCTTCCGGCAGACGCGCGAGGCTGGCGAGTGGACGGACGCGTCGGTCAGTCCGCAGACGGCGACCGACATAGAGGGGAAAATCCTGGCCCGGGCGCGCGAATTGCGGGCCCAGGGGGCGAGCTAGGCAAGGAAGGCCTTCCCTTTTGAATAGTTTTAAAAACGTTCGCTCCCCGCCTGCCGCACGGCGCGCGTCCGTCTGGCAAAGCGTGCTTGCCCAACGGAGGAGCAAAAGTTTTTTGGTTCTTTTTTCAAAAAAGAACTGCTTTCTGACTTCTGAGTCGCGCACATGAATGAAACATCCCCCCCAGCGGTCTACGACTTCGCCAGCGCCGAGCCGAAATGGCAGCAGGCGTGGGAAGACGCCGGCTGTTTCCTCGCCGACGACGTACCGCAGGGCGCGCGGCCGAAATACTACGTGCTGGAGATGTTTCCCTACCCCAGCGGCAAGATACACATGGGCCACGTGCGCAATTACACGCTGGGCGACGTGGTTGCGCGCTACAAGCGGGCGCGCGGCTACCAGGTGCTGCATCCTATGGGATGGGATGCGTTCGGCTTGCCGGCGGAGAACGCGGCGCGCGAGCGGGGTGTGCATCCCGGCGTGTGGACGCGGTCCAACATCGCGGCGATGCGCGCGGAACTGCGGCGCATGGGCTTGGCGATCGACTGGCGGCGGGAGTTCGCCACCTGCGATCCGGCGTATTACGGGCAGCAGCAGCGGCTGTTCCTGGCATTCCTGCAGGCCGGGCTGGTGGAGCGGCGGGAGAGCTTCGTCAACTGGGACCCGGTGGACGGCACGGTGCTGGCCAACGAGCAGGTGATCGACGGGCGGGGCTGGCGGTCCGGCGCGTTGGTCGAGAAGAAGAAGCTGTCGCAATGGTTTTTCCGTATCACGAAGTTCGCGCCCGAGCTTCTGGCCAGCCTGGACACGCTGAAGCGGTGGCCGGAGCGCGTGCGGGTGATGCAGGCGAAATGGATCGGCCGCAGCGAGGGCGCGCGTCTGCGGTTTCCTCTGGTGCGCGAGGAGGCGGGCATCGCCGAGGTGGAGGTGTTCACCACCCGGCCGGACACGCTGTTTGGCATGTCTTTCGTGGCGGTGGCGGCCGAGCATCCTCTGGCCGCCGCGGCGGCGGCGCGCGATGCGGGGGCGGCCGCGTTCGTGGCGGCTTGCCGCGGCATGGGCACCAGCGAGGTGGCGCTGGAGACCGCCGAGAAGCAGGGCTACGACACCGGTCTGACGGTGCGGCATCCTTTCCTGCCCGACCGGGTGTTTCCCGTGTGGATCGCCAACTTCGTGCTGATGGAATACGGCACCGGGGCGATCTTCGGCTGCCCGGCGCACGATCAGCGGGACCTCGATTTCGCGCGCAAATACGGCCTGGACGTGTTGCCAGTGGTGGTGCCCGCGGGCGAGGACGCGGCGGCCTTCAGCGTGGCGGACCGCGCGTATGACGGGCCCGGGCTGATCGCCAATTCGGGGTTTCTCGACGGGCTGGGCATCGAGGATGCCAAGCGCGCCGCCATCGACGCGGTGGCGGCGCGCGGCTGGGGCGCCGGCGTGGTGAACTGGCGGTTGCGCGACTGGGGCGTGAGCCGGCAGCGTTACTGGGGCTGCCCCATTCCGGTGATCCATTGCGGCACTTGCGGCATTGTCTCCGTGCCGGACAGCGAGCTGCCGCTGGTTTTGCCGGACGACGTGACGTTCGACAGGCCCGGAAACCCGCTGGACCATCATCCGACGTGGAAGCATGTGGCCTGCCCGACATGCGGCGCGGCGGCCACGCGCGAGACGGACACGTGCGACACCTTCGTGGACAGCTCGTGGTATTTCGCGCGGTTCTGCAGCCCGGGGTCCGCGATGCCGGTACAGCGCGCGGCGGTGGATAGCTGGTTGCCTGTGGACCAGTATATCGGCGGCATCGAGCACGCGATCTTGCATCTGCTGTACGCGCGCTTCGCCACGCGGGCGATGCAGGCGACAGGGTATCTGGACGTGGCCGAGCCGTTCGCCGGGTTGTTCACCCAGGGCATGGTGACGCATGAGAGCTACAAATCGGCTGACGGGCGCTGGCTCTACCCGGAGGAGACGGTCACCAGCGACGGCGTGGTGACCGAACGGGCGAACGGCGCGCCGGTGGCTGTCGGCCGGGTTGAGGCGATGAGCAAGTCCCGCCGCAACACGGTCGATCCCGGCGCCATAATAGGCCGTTACGGTGCCGATACGGCGCGCTGGTTCATACTCTCCGACAATCCGCCGGAGCGCGACATACAATGGACCGAGTCGGGCGTGGTCGGCGCATACAGGTTCGTGCAGCGGCTCTACCGCCTGGCGGAGGCGAGTGCGGGGTCCGCACCCGGCAGGCCGGCGCGATTTGCCGATGCGGCGCAGGCGTTGCGGCGCGTGACGCACAGGACGATCGCCAGCGTGACGCAGGCGCTGGACGATTTCGCGTTCAACGTGGCAGTCGCGCGCGTCTACGAACTGGCCGGCGCCGTGGCGGAGGCGGACCGCGAGGGCGGGACGGACGGGATGGCGTTTGCCCGCCGCGAGGCGGTCGAGGTTGCCGCCCGGCTGATCGCGCCGATGATGCCGCATCTGGGCGAGGAGCTGTTCACCCTGCTCGGGCATGATTCGCTGCTGGCCGACGAGGCCTGGCCGGAGGCTGACCCGTCCTTGGTCGCGGCGCAGAGCCTGGTCATTGCGGTTCAGGTGATGGGAAAGCTGCGCGGCACGATCGCGGTGGCGCCGGACGCCACGGCAGAGACGGTGACCGAAGCGGCGGAGGCCGAGCCGAACGTGGCACGCCTGCTGGAGGGCAAGCGCGTGGTCAAGCGCATCTACGTGCCTGGGCGGATCGTAAATTTCGTGGTGGCCGGGTGATCGGCCGGCGCGCCGTGGCTCTCGGCCTGGCAGCGCTGACCGCCGGCTGCGGCTTTCACCCTGTGTTTGGCGAGGGCCAGCCTGGGGCGGCCGCACTGGCCGCGGTGTATGTGAGCATAATCCCGAACCGGTCCGGCCAGCTGCTTCGCCAGGCCCTGCAGGCCCGTCTTGAGGGCACCTCCGGCGACGTGCCGAAGCGCTACACGTTGGGGGTGGGCTTTTCCGAGGCGGTCTCCGGCCTGGACGTGCAGGCGGACAATTCGACCACCCGGAACAGGACGGTCGGCAATGCTACCTGGAGCCTGCGATCGGCGGACAATCCTGGCGTCCAGCTGGCGGGCGGCAGCGTTCGCAGCGTTGACGGCTACAACATCATCGACCAGCAGTTTTTCTACCAGGATCTGGAGGAGGACGCGGCGGAACGGCGGCTTGCCCAGGCGTTAGCGGACCAGATCGTCCTGGCGATGGGCGTCTATTTCGACAGGCATCCCGGTTGAGGGGAACGGCTTGTGGGACGCCGCCGCGTTCCGGCCGGCGATGAAGCTGGATGCCAGGCAGTTCCCGGCATTGCTGCGCGACCCGAGCAGATGCCGCTTGGCACTCATCTATGGCGACGATGAGGGACAGATACGCGAACGGTCTCAGCTTCTGACGCGCCAGGTAGCCGGCAGCGTGAACGATCCGTTTCTCGTCGTCGAACTTAGCCGGGGAAATTGGGGGCAGATACCTTCCGAGATGGCGGCGCTCTCCATGCTAGGAGGCAGGCGAGTGATCATCGTGCGCGACGCGTCTGACGCGGTGCTCGGCCCGGCCTCCCAGGCGCTCAAAGGACCCGGCGGGGCGTTGCTCATCCTGGAGGCGCCCGAGCTTGGCAGGGGCAAGCTGCGCAGCTTTGCCGAGGCCGCGCCGGATGCTATCGCACTCGCGTGCTACCCCGATGAGGGTCGCGCCCTGTCCGACCTGGTCACTTCAGGGCTTGCCGACATGAAGGTCACCATCGACCAGGACGCGCTCGCTTGGCTGAGCCGGTCGCTCAGCGGCGACCGCGCCATCTTACGCAGCGAGATCGAGAAGCTGGCGCTGCTGGCGGGACCTGGTGGCCAGATTAACTTAGAGGCGGCGCGGGCGTGTGCGGGCGAGAACGCGGCGGGGAGCGCTGACGAGGGAGTTCTGGCCGCCATGGGTGGCCGGATCGAGGCTGCCGACACCGGCGTGGAGGCGGCCGTGCAGGACGGACTGGCAGGGGTGGCCATCGTAAGGATCGCGTTGTCGTTGCTGCAGCGCCTGCACCAGGCGCGCCTGCGCATGGATGACGGCGAAACTGCGGCCGATGCCGTAAGGTTCATGCGGCCGCCGGTGTTTTTCCGGGCGCAGACGGCCACCGCCGCTTGCCTCGCGTTATGGTCCACTCAGCAGCTTCTCCGCGCTTTGGAGGAGGCAAGGCAGACGGAGCTTGCCTGCAAACGGACCGGCAGCCGCCAGGAGCTATTGGCGCGCAGGCTGGTGGCAGGCCTGGCGCGGCAGGCTGCTGCGCGTAGGCAAGCAACCCACTTCTGACATCGCTGTCATAACGGAGAAGCTGACTTAATACTTTCAAAGCCAAGACCTACGTTGCGACAGGATCGGCTCGTCTGAGTGTGATTCACGTTTTGGATGAGCCCGAATTTAAAGGAGGGCCGCTGGTCATCGGTTGTCTCGCGCATAGCTGATATGGCCGACCCTGAGGCGACGGCGCGCAGCTGCGGAGCGATTACGTGGGTGCGCAAGGTGCGCAGTGCAGCCGATCGGCTCAGGCTTGCGCTGATATACGAGCCTGGTCAGCCCACCGTGTAATCACGGCAGCGTTCGCCGACCGGTTCAACTCGCAGGATTGAGCAGCGCGAGCAACCCATCAAGCTGGTCCAGGTTGCGGTATTTGATTGTGACCGCGCCACCCCTGCCATCGAATGCGATCTGGACGGCAAGCCCCAGACGTTCCGACAGTTCACGCTGTAGCGCCTCCGTCTCGGGATCCTCCACACGCTCCCGCGCTGGCTTGGCATCTCCTGTCCTGGCCGTGCACAACGCCTCAGTCTGTCTTACGCTCAAGCCACGCGCGAGGACCGTTTTCGCCGCCTGCTCTGGGTCCGGATGGGCCAGAAGGGCTCTGGCATGACCGGCCGACAGTCGCCCTTCCTGGACGTCGGCGCGGACTCTGCTGGGAAGTCCAAGCAGCCGCATGCTGTTTGCCACGTGGCTGCGGGACTTGCCGACAGCGGTGCCGAGCTGTTCCTGCGTCAGGCCAAACTCCTCAATGAGGCGCCGAAAACCTTCTCCCTCTTCGATGGGGTTCAAATCCTGGCGTTGCAGGTTCTCCACCAGCGAGGCCGCCATGGCATCGGCGTCCGAGAGCTCGCGCACCAGGACAGGCACCTCATGCAACCCGGCTTCCTGCGCCGCGCGCCAGCGCCGCTCGCCTGCGATGATCTGGTAGTGCTTTTCCTGCGTGGGATGTGGACGTGCCAGCAAAGGCTGCAGGATGCCACGTGCCTGGATCGACGCCACGAGTTCGGTCAGCGACTCCGGATGGAAACTGGTGCGTGGCTGGAAAGGGCCGGGCTCCAGGCGATCAACGGACAGGTTACGCACCGACGCACCGGCCGTACTTTCCTCCTGCGTAGGTGAGTCGCCCATCAAAGCGGCCAGGCCGCGGCCCAGACGCGGTGTTGCGGTCATTGCACCCCCGCCTGTTCGCGGGCTAGCAGCTCGGCGGCCAGCCTCGTGTAGGCCACGGCACCTGCTGACGTTTTGTCATAGATCAAGACGGGTTTTCCATGGCTGGGAGCTTCGGAGATGCGTATGTTTCGCGGGATCATCGTCTCATAGACGCGGTCGCCAAAGAAGCTTCTGGCATCCGCCGCGACCAGGTCGGAGAGGTTGTTGCGCCGGTCGAACATGGTCAGCACGATCCCCTCCAATCTCAAGGCCGGGTTCAGGCTGCGTCTGACGCGGTCGATAGTCTGCACGAGCTGGCTGACGCCTTCCAGGGCGAAGAACTCGCATTGCAGTGGCACGATCACGGAGTTTGCCGCCACCAAGCCGTTCAAGGTGAGCAGGCTGAGGCTGGGGGGGCAGTCGATGATGATGTGGTCGAAATGCGAGACGGCCCGCAGCGCTTCGCGCAGGCGATATTCCCGCCGTGTCATCGGCACCAGCTCAACCTCGGCGCCCGCCAGGTCAGGATCGGCGGAGATGACGGCAAGACCCGCTATTTGCGTTTGCTGGAGCAGGCTCGCCGGATCGTGGGTTTCCAGCAGCATGGCGTAAGTCCCGGAGCCGCGCCGGCGTCGATCCACCCCCAGGCCGGTGGACGCGTTGCCTTGCGGATCAAGGTCGACGAGCAGGACGCGCTTGTGTTGCAGCGCGAGAGCGGTGGCCAGGTTTATCGCCGTGGTTGTCTTGCCAACGCCGCCTTTTTGGTTGGCTATGGCGATGACGCGGGCTGTGCGCGGCGGAAGTGTGTCAGGCACGTTCGACCTCGCTGATGCGCAGGATCACGCCGCCTCCGCTCGTCTGACTTATATGCCGCTCAATCCGCATGGTCCATCGGCGCTGCGCTTCATCGATCTCGCTCTCGACGTTGGCGCCCTTGAGAAACAGCATCGTTCCCCCCTTGCGCAGGAGAGGCAGCCCTAGTTCAAGGAGTGTGGTGAGCGGGGCCAGCGCTCGCGCGGTTATCATGTCGGCCCGCGGAAGCCGGACAGCCTCAATGCGAGCATTTCGTACCACCACGTTGGTTTGTGTCGCCCGCGCAGCCTCCCGCAGGAACGCAGCTTTTCTGGCGTCCGCTTCGATCAGGGTGAATGCCGTGTCAGTGGTGATAGCAAGCACCAGGCCGGGGAAGCCTCCGCCCGATCCCAAATCCGTGGCGGTTCTCACCGCAGTTGATACAAAAGCGGCCAGTTGCAGAGAATCGTAAACGTGCCGGTCCCAAAGGTGGAGGACGTCGCCTTTGCTCACGAGGTTGATGCGAGCGTTCCAGGTCGTCAGTAGTGCCACAAACGTCTGTAGCCGCTCCAATGTTTCACGTGAAACACCCTCAAGTGTTTCACGTGAAACACTCATCCTGCTTTTCGCAAATGGGCCATGACGGCTAGCGACGCTGTGGGCGTCAGCCCCGGTATTCTGCTCAACGCACCGAGCGAGGCAGGCAGGGCTGAAGAGAGCCGCTCCCGGGCTTCTGTTCCCAGCCCAGCAACGCGGCTGTAATCGACATCTCCGGGGATTTTCGCCGCCTCTGCAGCCCGGAAATGCCGTATCTCAGTTTCCTGCCGGCTGAGATAGCCTCTATACAACGCGGCGTTGCATATCTGCTGCCGAGCCTTTGGCGTAAGATTCGCGAACCAGGGAAATGCACGATCTACCGCGTCCGTTTCGCCGACCTTGACGATCGCGTCCTTTATAGTCTTCGGCAACCCGTCTTGTCTGACCGGAATGCCGCAAGCATTTAGCTGGGCGGGTGTCCGGAAATCGGTGTCAGCGACCGCAGATGCGTAAGCAACCTCATTCTCAAACACGGAGAATGCCTGTTGGCGTGCGGCGCCTACACAACCAGCAGCTAGCCCGAGCGGCGTCAGGCGGAGATCGGCGTTATCGCAGCGCAACGACAGCCGGAATTCCGAACGCGAGGTAAACATCCTGTAGGGCTCACTCACGCCCTGCGACGTGAGGTCATCCACCATCACTCCTATGTAGCCCGACGCGCGGTCCAGTGTCAGCGGCTTCTTGCCCTGAGCTGAAGCCGCGGCGTTGATTCCGGCCAGGATACCTTGCGACGCCGCCTCCTCGTAACCCGTCGTCCCGTTTATCTGCCCCGCCAGATACAGCCCGGCCAGGCTTTTGACCTCTAACGAAGAATAGAGCGCGGTCGGATTGATGAAATCGTATTCGACCGCGTAGCCGGCCTGGGTGATCCGCGCATGCTCCAGCCCGGGTATCGTCGCCAGAAACTCCGCCTGAACAGCTTCTGGCAAGCTTGTCGAGATGCCGTTCGGGTAGATCGTCTCTCCGTCAGGGGTTCCGGGCAAACCCTCGGGCTCAAGGAAGATCTGGTGCCGCTCGCGATGCGCGAAACGGACCACCTTATCCTCGATCGAGGGGCAGTATCGCGGGCCGCGACCGGAAATCGCCCCACCATACATGGCCGATTCGCCAAGTCGGGACTGGACGACAGCATGGGTGGCGGGCGTGGTCGCGGTTACCCGACAGTCGATCTGACGCTGTGTGATGTATCGGGTCAAAAAGCTGAACGGCGCCGGCTCGGTGTCGCCACGATCTTCCGTCAGGTTGTCCCAGTCGATGCTGTCGCGTGCCAGACGTGGCGGTGTGCCGGTCTTCATCCGGCCAAGCGGCAGGCCCAATGCCAGAAATTGCTCAGCAAGCTTTGTCGAAGGTGCCTCGCCGATGCGGCCCGCCGCAGTCTGAACGTGACCAACGTGGATGACGCCGCTCAGGAAAGTTCCTGTGGTGATGACCACGGCCGCCGCACGCAGCGTCTCGCCCGAAGCGAGGGTCAGGCCGCCCACGCGTGCGGGCGTCTCCAGCACGAGTGTCTCGACTTCGCCGGCGCAGGTCTCGAGGTTTGGCGTAGCCAGCAGCAGAGCCTGTATCGTCTGCCGATACAGAGCGCGGTCGAGTTGCGCGCGCAGGCCGCGCACAGCCGGGCCCTTGCTCCTGTTCAGCATCTTGAAATGTATTCCGGCGATGTCCGCCGCCTGTCCCATGAGCCCATCGAGAGCGTCAACCTCTCGCACCAGGTGACCCTTGCCGATGCCGCCAATTGACGGGTTGCAGGACAGCTCGCCAATACGATCCAGACGCTGCGTGACCAGCAGCGTACTAGCGCCCATACGGGCGGCGGCTGCAGCAGCCTCGGTGCCGGCATGGCCGCCGCCCACAACAATCACGTCGTATTCTGCCGAAACTGGCATCGCGGTCCTACTTGCCGATACAGAAAGCGCCGAATACCACATCCAGCACGGCGTCGACATCGACCTCTCCGGTCAGACGCGCCAGGCTGGTGCGCGCCAGGCGTAAATCCTCCGCCCGCAGCTCCGGCTGCTCGGCATCAAGCGCCGCCTGCAGCGCGTCGCGCGTGTCGCGCAAAGCGGCGAGGTGCCGGGCATGGCTCAGCAGAGGATCCTGTTCGGATCGGACCAGGTCTCGCGCATGGCCGCCCAGGAGTGCCAGCAATTCCGAGAGCCCTTGTCCCGTCCTGGTACTCACGCCGTGTGTGCCGGCCGGCGCCGCCGCCAGGTCGCATTTACTCGCCACGCTTATCAGGCCGGCGCGCTCCGGCAATGTCGCGGGTGTAACGCCTGCTTCAGACAACGCGATCACCAAATCCGCTTGCCGCAGGCGATCGCGGGTGCGCCTGACGCCCTCCGCCTCGATCTCATCCGCGGTCTCGCGCAGGCCGGCCGTGTCGACCAGGGTGACCAGGATGCCGCAGAGATCGAGCTGGAGTTCGAGACTGTCCCTGGTGGTGCCCGGACGAGGCGAGACGATAGCAGCGTCGCGGCCGGCCAGCGCGTTGAACAGCGAGGATTTGCCTACGTTCGGCGGCCCGGCGATCACGAACGTCAGGCCGCCGCGCAGTTTTGCGCCGGCGGCGGAGGCGGTAATCTGCGCCTCTATCTCCCGAAGGAGCTGCGCGATCTCGGCGGCGTTTTCCTGCTCCACCCCTGCGGGCAGGTTATCGTCGGGGAAGTCGATCAACGCCTCCTGCAACGCCAGGCAGCGGGTCAGCTGCCCTGACCAGACCTCCACAAGCGCGCCAGCGCCCCCCCCGAGCTGCCGCAACGCCTGAATACGTTGCGCCTCCGTTTCAGATGCGCTGAGGTCGGCCACGGCTTCCGCCTCGAGCAGGCTCATGCGGCCGGCCAGGAACGCCCGCCTGGTGAACTCGCCCGCATCCGCCGGGCGCGCGCCGGCGTGCAGCAGCGCGGACGTGACCGCCTGCAGGACGGCGCGCCCGCCATGCACCTGCAACTCGGCGCTGTCTTCCCCCGTGTAGCTTCCCGGCCCGGGAAACCACAGCACCAGCGCTTGGTCCAGCAACCTGCCTGCGTGATCACGCAAGGCCCGCAAGCCGGCGTGGCGCGGCGCCGGCACGTCGCAAAGGGAGTCGAGTATGGCCCGCGTTCGCGGACCGGACAGCCGCAGCACCGCGATCGCGCTGCGGCCGACCCCGCTGGCCAGTGCGAAAATCGTGTCAGACGCTCTGCCGCGCTGCGCCGGCGCGGAGCTCACCTGTCGAGCATCAGGGCATCCGCCCGCCCACCGGCCTGCAGATGTGCCGCAAGGATTTCGTCCACGTCGCCCGGTGTATCCACCCGATACCAGATGCCCTCCGGATAGACCACGATGCAAGGTCCTCTCTCGCACCTGTCGAGGCAGCCGGAGCTGTTGATGCGCACGCCCTGCAGCCCGAGCTCCTTAGCGCGCGCCTTCATGTAGTCGCGCAGGTGCTCGGCGCCACGTCCTGCGCAACTGCCCCGCGCGTGGCCGTCAGGCCGGCGGTTAGTACAGACGAAAACGTGGAACTCAAAGAACAAGGCAGGGTCGGCAGGTTGACGGGCGCCCATTGGCGGGTTTCCTTGCGTATTTGGGCGAAGCGTAAGCCGGCGGGGCTGTTTCGCCAAAGGCTGCGTTGTTTCGCCGCCGCCCCCTGGCGCGGCGCATAAAGCAACGCTACTGATCCGCCATGCCCCAGCTCTCGTTTCACTCGCCGGTCGGCGCGTTGACCTTGTCTGAGGAAGACGGCGCCATCGTCTCGCTGGATTGGGGTTTCGGCCGCGACCAGACGGAGACACCGCTCCTGCTGCAAGGCCGCGACCAGTTGCAAGCCTATTTCGACGGCGAGCGCACGCGGTTCGACCTGCCGCTGGCGCCTCAGGGAAGCGCCTATCGCCAGCGTATCTGGCAGGCTTTGCTGGACATCCCTTATGGCCAGACAGCCTCCTACGCGGCGATCGCCGCGCGTGCCGGCGGATCGGCGCGCTCCGTAGGCGGCGCAAACAGCGCCAACCCCATTCCCATACTGATTCCGTGCCATCGCGTCGTGGGCGCGGGCGGCGCGGGCGGCTACTCCGGCGGCGAGGGGATCGAAACCAAAACGTGGTTGCTGACGCTTGAACAGGGCGACCGTCCGCACAGCGCGCGCCTGGAGGTCAGATGAGCAAAGCAGTCCGGATACATGGGTACGGCGGGCCCGAGGTCCTGCTGTGGGAGGACGTGCCAACCCCCGAGCCGGGGCCGGGCGAAGCTCTGGTCGAGCAGAAGGCAATCGGGCTCAACTACATCGACGTCTATTTCCGCACCGGACACTACAAGGTGCCAGGGTTCCCCGCCGTCATCGGCCAGGAAGGCGCGGGCGTGGTCAAGGCAGTCGGCCCCGGAGTGGAGGCGATCGAACCGGGAGACCGCGTGGCCTATGCCGGCGCGCTCGGCGCCTACGCCACGAACCGGGTGGTGCAGGCGGACAAGCTCGTCCGCCTCCCCGACGCCATCGATTTCCCCAACGCCGCCTCGCTCATGCTGCAAGGCCTGACGGCACAGTACCTGCTCCGCAGCACCTACCACGTCCGCGCCGGCGAGACCGTCCTCGTCTATGCGGCCGCGGGCGGCGTCGGGCTGCTGCTCTGCCAATGGGCGCATCACCTGGGCGCCACCGTCATAGGCGTCGTCTCGACCGAGGCGAAAGCAGGCCTGGCGCGGCAAAACGGTGCGGACCACGTGATCGTCGGCCAGCAGAGCGTGCCGGCCGAAGTCAAGCGCATCACCGGCGGTGCCATGGTGCCTGTCGTCTATGACGGCATCGGCAAGGACACCTTCCAGGCGAGCCTGGATTGCCTGGCCCCGCGCGGGTTGATGGTCACCTACGGTTCTTCCTCAGGACCTGTGCCGCCGGTCGATGTCAGCATACTCGCCGCCAAAGGCAGCCTGTTCCTGACGCGCCCCAGCCTGGCCACGTATGTGGCGAAGCGCGCTGACCTGGAGCGTATGTCGGCCGACCTGTTCGCCGTCGTGGCAAGCGGCGCCGTCCGGGCCGGCGTGCACCAGACCTTCGCGTTGAAGGACGCGGCCGCCGCTCACACCGCTCTGGAAAGCCGGGCCACTACAGGCAGCACGGTCCTGCTGCCCTGACGCTGGCAGGACGCAAGCCGTCCTTTCCTGAAAGCCGCACGTTTCTGGCTTGGCACCTGTAGGGTCCAGGCGCGCCTGGACCGGCTCTGTGATGTTCCGTGACAGTTCGTCGCTTCGATACTTACGTTGGCAGCGCACATAGCTCCCGTAACGGAGGATCAACCATGGTTTGGCGCAACGCCTTCAAGACAGGTCTCATCGCCGGCGCCCTGGCTATCGGCGCGGCCGCATTCCCTGCGTCGCCCGCCGCGGCGACCTGGGGGGGCGGCTACCACGGCGGTCATGGCGGCGGCTGGTCCGTCGGCCTACATGCCGGCTTCGGTTTCCGCGGCGGCTGGGGCGGCTGGCACGGCGGCTACGGCTTCGGTTACGGACGCCCGGGCTGGGGCTACGGCTTCGGCTGGCGCGGCTACCCCGGCTACCGCGTCGGCTTCGGCTACCCGGGCTACTACGCCGCGCCGGTAATCGCCTACGGCCCGCCGGACTACGTGCAGCCATATGCCGTGCCGGTGTATCGCCACCGCTACTACCATCATGTAGCGCCTCTGATGTGCCGGTAGGCACGGCACTCGTTTCCAAACAAGCAACCTTTGCTCCCGCCGCTGCACGCTGGGCGTCTTGGGATTCATCCGGCTGCCGCAGATGCGCGGGAGCAAAGGTTTTCCGGTCCTGATCTCCAAAAGCTTCGTTGCGTCCTGCACGTCTGGCTCCCCGAACGAGTTTTGGTTAGAACGCTCAGGCAACGCTTCGGAAGCCGTGCATGTCCGACACCTCCGCGCAGAAAGAGACCGCCGACCAGGCCCTGGCGCGCGCGCTGAACGCCGCCAAGCTGCGCCGCATCAACGAGGCGATCGGCATCTGTCGGGACCTGCTGGCCGCCACGCCTGACCTGGCAGGCGCGCTCGGCCTGCTGGGCGGCATACTCGGGCAGGAAGGCCGCGCGGACGAGGCCATCGAGCTGCTGCGCGCCGCCGTCGCCCGCCAGCCAAACGTTGGCAACTGGCACCTCAACCTGTGCGCCCTCTACCGCGGCAAGAACATGCTGGACGAGGCGCTGGCCGCCGGCCTGGACGCCATACGCACCAGCCCTGACACCGCCGCGCACCGCGTGGAGCTGGCGCTCACCCATCTGACACGCGGCGAGCGTGACCTCGCCTCGCTCCGCTACCGCGAAGCGATGGGCCGTGAGCCGGAGCACCCGGCCGCCCATATGGGCCTGGGCGAACTGCTGCTTTCCGTGGGCGAATACGGCCCGGGCTGGATGGAGTACGCCTGGCGCAACAAGCTGGACCAGGCGCGCGGCACCCTGCCGAAGATGACCGCCGCGCAATGGAACGGCATGGCCCTGCCGGGCGGCACGCTGGTCCTGGTCGCCGACCAGGGCTTCGGCGACATGATACAGTTCGCCCGCTACATCCCCTGGGTGAAGCAGCGCGTGCCCAAGCTGGCGGTGGGCTGGGGCCCCGAAGTGACGGCCCTGCTGGGCCACCACCCGGACATCGACCTGTGCTTCGCCACTTGGGCGGACGCACCGCCGCACGACGCCTACGTGCTGCTCTCCAGCCTGCCGCAGATCTTCGGCACCGAGCTGGCCAGCATACCCGCCCCGATCCCCTATCTTGCCGTCAACGAGGACCGCGTGGCCTTCTGGGGCCAGCGCCTGACGCAACTCCGGCCGCAGCGGCGGCTACGCGTGGGTCTCGCCTGGTCCGGCCGCCCCACGCACCCCAACAATTTGCGCCGCTCCCTGCGCCTGGCCACCCTGGCGCCCATCCTGGCCGTCCCCGGCGTGGATTTCTTCGGCTTGCAGAAGCCGTTCCCGGACGAGGACCGCGCCACCGCCGCCGCCAACCCGCACTTCACCGATCTCTCGCCGGAACTGGGCGACTTCGCCGAGACGGGCGCGGTGATGAGGAACCTGGACCTGGTGCTCGCCGTCGATACCGCCGTGGTCCACCTGGCCGGCGCGCTCGGCGTGCAGGCTTGGGTGCTGGTGCCGGAGCCGGCCGACTGGCGCTGGCTGCTTGGGCGTACGGACAGCCCGTGGTACCCCACGCTTCGTCTGTTTAGGCAAAGCAGGCCTACGGACTGGGCGCCGGTGGTGGAAGAGGCGGCACGCGCTTTGGCGGAGCGGGTTAAGTAAGCAAGGCCTTCTTTTTTGACAAAAAGAAGCAAAAAACTTTCTCTCCGCTGTCGCGGGACTCACCGGTTAGGTCCGCGACAGCCGGGATAAAAGTTTTTTGGTCCTTTTTTTCAAAAAAGGACTGCTTGCTTGCTTCCCTGATTCCCATCTGTTCACCCATGTCGCAAACCATGGCCCGCCCGGCGCCTGTCGCCTTCATCCCGCAGCGCCAGCCGGCCAAGGCGGCCACCAACCGCTTCCGCGTGCAGTCGGAGTACGAGCCGGCCGGCGATCAGCCGGCGGCAATCCGCGAGCTGGTAGCGGGCCTGACCGCGGTCGAGAAAGACCAGGTGCTGCTGGGCGTCACCGGCAGCGGCAAGACGTTCACCATGGCCAAGGTGATCGAGGCGGTGCAGCGCCCCGCCCTCGTGCTGGCGCCGAACAAGACGCTCGCCGCGCAATTATACGCCGAGATGAAGTCCTTCTTCCCGGACAACGCGGTCGAATATTTCGTCAGCTATTACGACTACTACCAGCCGGAAGCGTACGTGCCGCGCACCGACACGTATATCGAAAAAGACAGCCAGATAAACGAACAGATCGATCGCATGCGCCACGCCGCCACGCAGGCGCTGTTGGAACGCAACGACGTGATCATCGTGGCGTCCGTCTCCTGCATCTACGGTATCGGCTCGGTCGAGACGTATTCGCGCATGGTGGTGAAGCTGCAGGTGGGCGGCAAGATAGACCGCGACACGCTTGCCAAGGCGCTGGTGGAGCTGCAGTACCGCCGCAACGACGCCGCCTTCCAGCGCGGCACCTTCCGGCTGCGCGGCGAGAACGTCGACGTGCACCCCGCGCAGTTCGAAGACCGCGCCTGGCGGGTGATCCTGTTCGGCGACGAAATCGAGCGGCTGGAAGAGTTCGATCCGCTGACAGGCGAGCGCACCGGCACGCTCAACGAAATCGCCATCTACGCCAATAGCCACTACGTGACGCCGCGCCCCACGCTGAACCAGGCGATCGTCCAGATAAAGGACGAGCTGAAAGGCCGCCTGGACGAGCTGGTGACCAACGGCCGCCTGCTGGAAGCCGAACGCCTGCAGCAGCGCTGCACATTCGACCTTGAGATGATGGAAACCACCGGCTCCTGCAAAAGCATCGAGAACTATTCGCGCTATCTGTCCGGCCGCAAGCCGGGCGAGCCGCCGCCCACGCTGTTCGAATATCTGCCGGAAAACGCGCTGCTCATCGTCGACGAAAGCCACGTCACCGTGCCGCAGATCGGCGGCATGGAGCGCGGCGACCACGCGCGCAAGTTCACGCTGTCCGAGTTCGGCTTCCGCCTGCCCTCCTGCATAGACAACCGGCCGCTGAAATTCGCCGAGTGGGAGAGCTTCCGCCCGCAGACCGTGTTCGTCAGCGCCACGCCGGGCCCCTGGGAGATGGAGCGCACGGGCGGCGCCTTTGCCGAACAGGTGATACGCCCCACCGGCCTGATCGACCCGGTGTGCGAAATACGCCCGGTGGAACACCAGGTCGACGACCTGCTCGCCGAGATACGCCTCACCGTGCAGCGCGGCGCCCGCGTGCTCGTCACCACGCTGACCAAGCGCATGTCCGAGGACCTGACCGAGTACCTCACCGAGCACGGCGTCAAGGTGCGCTATCTGCACTCGGACGTGGACACGCTCGAGCGCATCGAGATCATCCGCGACCTGCGCCTGGGCGTGTACGACGTGCTCGTTGGCATCAACCTGCTGCGCGAGGGCCTGGACATCCCCGAATGCGCGCTCGTCGCCATCCTGGACGCCGACAAAGAGGGCTTCCTGCGTTCCAAGACCTCCCTGGTGCAGACGATCGGCCGCGCCGCGCGAAACGTGGACGGCCGGGTGATCCTGTACGCCGACGTGATGACGGTCAGCCTGCGCTACGCCATCGAGGAGACCGAGCGCCGCCGCACCAAGCAATCCGCCTGGAACGCCGCGCACGGCATCACCCCGCAATCCGTGCGCAGCCACATCGGCGAGGCGCTCAGCTCCGTCTTCGAGCAGGACTACGTGACGGTGGCCCCGATCAAGGACAGCAGCGTGACCGACATGGTCGGACGCGACCTGAAATCCTCCATCGCCGAGCTGGAAAAGCGCATGCGGGCCGCGGCGGCGGACCTGGAGTTCGAGGAGGCCGGCCGGCTGCGCGACGAGATCAAGCGCCTGGAAGCGCTGGAACTGGGCTTGCCGCCGCCGCCTGCCGCCTCCAGCTTCAAGCCGAAGCGCGACAGGACGCCGGAGCCGCTTGGGCCGGGCGGGGGTGGTTATGACCCCTCCAAGCTGCGGCGCGGGCGTGGGCCTAAGCGGGCCCGGGCTTGAAGACGGCAGTTCGTGATCCGGTTTTAAAGCGAGCAAGACAGGCCTTCTTTTTTGGAAAAAAGAAGCAAAAAACTTTTGGTCCCTGCGCAGGTTCAGTCGCTTCGATGCTTCCGGAGGCGCCGGAGCGCCGCAAATGCGGGAAGGCAATTTTTGGCCCTTTTTACAAGATAAGGACTGCTTTCTATGTTTTGCTCTGAACGCCGGCTGGTATGACAGAAAACGGGAGAAGTATGATGCGTATGGCCTTTTTGTCTTTGCTGTTTCTGCCCGGCCTGGCGAACGCCGCGCCTGGCCAGGATCCTAGGACGCAATGCCTGTTCGTGCCGGACATACGCGAGACGCAGATCGTCGACGACAACACGCTGATCTATCACATGCGCGACCACGCGCAGTATCGCGTGAACATGCTGACGAGCTGCTTCGGGCTGAAGCAGGAACCTGACGGCTACACCTTCGTCCAGGACAGTCTGGAGACGGAACAGCTTTGCGCCAATCAGGCGACGATACGGTTGAACAGCCTCCGGTCGATCTGCCAGCTGGGAAACTTCACCCGTATTAAGTGAGCGACAAAGGCCCTGTTTCTGCAAAAGGCTTTTGACTCCGCTGCGGCGATCGCCTCCGGAATCCTGCTGGCAGCAACAAAACTTTGCTGCTTCGCAAACAAAGCGGGCCTTCTACCTTACTTGTCCCGCCCCGACCACCTGATAGCGGAAACACGTCAGCTGCTCCGGCCCGACCGGCCCACGCGCGTGTATCCGCCCCGTGGCGATGCCGATCTCCGCGCCGAACCCGAACTCCCCGCCGTCGCAGAACTGCGTGGACGCATTCCACATCGTCACCGCACTGTCCACACCGGCCAGGAACGCAGCCGCGGCAGCCGCATCCTCGGTGATGATCGCATCCGTGTGGGCGCTGCCATGGCGCTCGATATGGGCCAGCGCGTCCGCCAGACCGTCCACCACGGCGATGGACAGCACGCTGTCCAGCCATTCCGTGTCGAAATCGGCCGCCGTCGCCTGCGGCAGTCCGGGCACGATCGCGCAGGCGCGCCGGTCTGCCCGGAACGTGCAGCCGAGTGCCGCCAGGTCGGCCACCAGGAGCGGCAGCAGCGCCGGGGCGGCCGCCGCATCGATCAGCAGCGTCTCGGTGGCGCCGCAGATGCCGGTGCGGCGCATCTTGGCGTTCGCCAGCACACGGCGCGCCATGTCCGGGTCGGCTGCCGCGTGAACGTAAGTGTGGCAAAGCCCGTCCGCATGGGCGAGCACCGGCACGCGCGCTTCGGCCTGCACGCGCGCCACCAGGCCGCGTCCGCCGCGCGGGATCAGCAGGTCTATCCAGTCCGCCGCCGCCAGCATGTCCGCCACGAAAGCGCGGTCCGTGCCGGGCGCCATCTGCACGCAGGCGGGCGGCAGGCCGGCCTCCATCAGGCCCTCATGCAGGGCCGCGTTTATGGCGGTGGCGCTGGCGAAACTGTCCGACCCGCCGCGCAGGATGACCGCGTTTCCGGATTTCAGGCAGATGCCCGCCGCGTCCGCGCCCACGTTCGGCCGGCTCTCGTAGATCATCCCAACCACGCCGATCGGCGCGGCGACGCGGCGTATGCGCAGGCCGTTCGGCCGCGTCCAGTCGGCCAGCGTGCGCGCCAGCGGGTCCGGCAGGGCGGCGACTTCTTCCAGCCCGGCAGCCATCGCCGCGATGCGCGGCGGGGTCAGCGTCAGCCTGTCGCGGAACGCCGCGGCGGCCTGGCAGGTGGCCGACAACCCCAAGCATGGTTACAACCCGCTCTTCCTTTATGGTGGTGTTGGCCTGGGTAAGACGCACTTGATGCATGCTGTGGGTAACCACCTGCTGAAAAAG
>CAHJWU010000014.1 GCA_903643085.1 Rhodospirillales bacterium | reverse complement strand
CGCCTCGCCGCCCTGCCCGCCGGCCCGCATACCCTGCAGCGCCGCGCTGGCCAGCGCCTGTTCGGCCACCAGCCGCAACCGGCCGATCTCCCGCCGCGCGTCCGCCAGCTCATCCCGCAAGCCCGTGCCCGCCGGCGCGTCGTTCTGCATCCCTGCGTCGTAGAGGCCAGCACTATGGCGCACAAGGCACCCTCAACGCTGCGGGGCAACATAGCCGCCGTGCGAAGTGGGCGGCGGGTAGGCTGGCGTCCGCGCCTATCCGCCGCCGGCCGCGGGAACGGAGGGGTTCCGCGGCCGTGCCGCAAACCTGCCTCGGGATGGCAGCCGGGGCGATGTGTGTTAAACGCCCGCGCTCCATCGCACGAGAACAAGCTTGGAAGCGCTACAGCCCGTACGCGGCACACGAGACATACTGGGCGAGGACCAGCGGCGGTTCGCCCACGTGGCCGGCACCGCGCGCCATACGGCCGAGCTGTACGGTTTCGACGAATGGTCCACGCCCATATTCGAGGACACGCGGGTGTTCGCCCGCACGCTCGGCGACACGTCCGACGTGGTCACCAAGGAGATGTACACCTTTCAGGACCGCGGCGGCGACAGCCTGACGCTGCGGCCGGAGAACACCGCCGGCATCTGCCGCGCGCTGGTGACCGCGGGCCTTACCCAGTCGCTGCCGCAGAAGGTGTTCTACGCCGGGCCGATGTTCCGCTACGAACGGCCGCAGAAAGGCCGCTACAGGCAGTTCCACCAGATAGGCGCCGAACTGATCGGCGCGCCCGAGCCGCTGGCGGATGCCGAGGTGATGGCACTCGGATGGCACATACTGGGCGGGCTTGGCCTGACGGCCGACGTGATGCTGGAGCTGAACACGCTTGGCGACACGCCGAGCCGCGACGCCTACCGCCGCGCGCTGGTCGCCTATTTCGAGGGCCACAAAAGCGCGCTGTCCGCCGACAGCCAGGACCGCCTGGCGCGCAATCCGATGCGCATCCTGGACAGCAAGGACGAGGGCGACCGCACGATCGTGGGCTCCGCGCCGACCATCGGCGCCTATTTGACCGACGAGGCGGCGGGCTTCTACGAGACCGTGCGCACCCATCTGGCCGGCTTCGGGGTGCCGTTCCGCGAAAACCCGCGCATCGTACGCGGCCTGGACTATTACAGCCACACCGCGTTCGAGTTCGTGACCACGCGGCTGGGCGCCCAGGGCACGGTGATGGCCGGCGGCCGCTATGACGGGCTGGTGGCCGAGATGGGTGGGCCGCCCACGCCGGCTGTGGGCTGGGCCGCGGGGATAGAGCGGCTGTCCATGCTGCTGGCCGAAGCGCCGCAGCCGCCGGCCGCGGTCGCCGTGATCCCGCTTGGCGAGCGCGCCGAAGCCACGGCGGTGACCCTGTTGCAGAAGCTGCGACACGCGAACATACGCGCGGAGATAGCCTATCGCGGCAACATGAAGAAGCGGATGGAGCGGGCGAACAAATTGGGCGCGCGTGCGGTGGTGATCATCGGTGATGACGAGGCGGCGCGCGGCGTGGCGGCGGTGAAGGACCTGGCGACGGGTACGCAGGTGGAGGTCGCGCTGGAGGATGTGGCGCGGTCGCTAAGTGTGTAAGGCAAGGCCTTCTTTTTTGAAAAAAATAAGCAAAAAACTTTTACTCCCCCGCTGGTATCGCGGCGTGTTTTTCCCGGAAAAGCACGAACGCTGCAGATGCGCGGAAATAAAAGTTTTTTGGTTCTTTTTTTCAAAAAAGAACCGCTTGCTTACTTTGGTTTGACCCAATGCTAGACCTTGCAGGAAAATTCGACAGGATCGTCCTTCGCGCAGAGGAGTTGCGTCACGACCTGTCCAGCGGCCTGACCGGCGAGGCGTTCTCGCGCGCCTCCCGCGAGTTATCCGAACTGGAGCCGGTGGTCGCGCGCATAGAGGAATGGCGCGCCGCCGGGACAGAGGCCGCCGGCGCTGAGCAGTTGCTGGCCGATCCCGAAATGCGCGAGATGGCGGAAGCCGAGTTGCGCGATCTGCGCGAGCGGCTGCCGAAACTCGCGCGCGAAATACAGCTGGCCTTGCTGCCGCGCGACGAGGCGGACGAACGGAGCGCGATACTGGAGATACGGCCGGCGGCGGGTGGCGACGAGGCGGGGCTGTTTGCCGCAGAGCTTTTTGCCGCCTATCAAAAGTATGCAGGCCTGCGCGGCTGGCGTTTCGAGCTGATGGATTACGGCGAGACGGAGCTCGGCGGGCTGAAGGAGGGCATCGCCGAGATCACCGGCCGCAACGTGTTCGCGCGGCTGAAATACGAATCCGGCGTGCATCGCGTGCAGCGCGTGCCCACGACCGAGACGCAGGGGCGTATACACACGAGCACCGTGACGGTCGCTGTTCTGCCGGAAGCCGAAGAGGTGGATGTGCAGGTCAACGAAAGCGACCTGCGCATCGACGTCTATCGTGCATCGGGCGCCGGCGGGCAGCACGTGAACAAGACGGAATCCGCCGTGCGAATCACGCATCTTCCGACGGGTATCGTGGTGGCAATGCAGGAGGAGCGCAGCCAGCACAAGAACCGCGCGAAGGCGATGAAGATCCTACGCGCGCGCATGTACGAGGTGCAGCGGGCGGATTTGCACGCCACGCGCTCGGCGGACCGCAAGAGCCAGGTGGGGACGGGCGACAGGAGCGAGCGGATACGCACGTACAATTTCCCGCAGGGGCGCGTGTCGGATCACCGGATCAACCTGACGTCGCACAAGATCGATCGGGTGATGGCTGGGGAGTTCGACGAGTTCGTCGATGCGCTCACGGAGGAGGATCAGGCGGCTCGGCTGGCGGCTGACGGGTAGGAAGGAAGGCCTTCTTTTTTGAAAAAAAGAAGCAAAAAACTTTTGGTCCCTGTCGGCGAGACTTCGGATAGGTCCGCGACAGCGGAGCAAGAGTTTTTTGCTTCTTTTCTTCAAAAAAGAAGGCCTTCCTTCCTTTTCTTAACTTCCGCGCCGTCCTGCATCCGTGCAAACACTGCCAGATGCTAACGCGCCGAGTCCTCCTTTCCGCCCCCTTGGTGGCCCTGCCGCTCGCCGTCCGCGCGCAGGACGGGTTTGGCGCCTTCGTCGCCTCCGTGCGGGCTGAGGCGGTGGCGGCCGGGGTGCGCGGTTCGGTGGTGGATGCGGCGTTCGAAGGCGTGGTGCCGAACGCCAAGGTGATCGAACTGGACCACCACCAGCCGGAGTTCGAACTGACCTGGCCGCAATACCGCGCACGGGTGCTGCCGCAGACCCGGCTGGACAAGGCGCGCGCAGTATATGCGCGGGAAGCGGGCAAGCTTGCTTCCGTGACGGAGCGCTACCGATGCGATCCGCGCATAGTCATGGGCATCTGGGGGCTGGAATCCAATTTCGGCGAGCGCACGGGCACCTACCGCGTCGTGGAGGGGCTGGCGACGCTGGCCTTTAAGGGGCGGCGGCGGGAGTATTTCCGCAAGGAGCTGATAAACGCGCTGCGCATACTGGAGGCCGGCGACGTGTCGCCGCGGGCGATGACGGGAAGCTGGGCGGGTGCCATGGGCCAGCCGCAATTCATGCCGAGCTCCTACCTGGAATACGCGGTGGACGCGGACGGCGACGGGCGGCGCGACATCTGGACGGACCGCGCGGACGTGTTCGGGTCGGTGGCCAACTATTTCGTAAAATGCGGGTGGCGCTGGGGCGAGCCCTGGGGGCAGCCGGTGCAGATGCCGCGATCGCTGTCGGCGGCAGAGACGGGCGTGGAGCGCCAGCGGACGCTGGCCGAGTGGCAGGGGCTGGGCGTGCGGCGGGCGGACGGCACGGCGTTCACCCGCAAGGACGTGCGTGGCGCGATCCTGCTGCCCGATGGCGCCGGCGGCGACGCCTTCATGGTGTATCATAATTTCAGCGTCATACGCCGCTACAACTCGCCGGTCTTCTACGCGCTGGGCGTGGGCCTGCTGGCCAACGCGGTGGCGTGATGCCGCTGGGCCGGGCCGGCTTGGCGCTACTGACCGCGCTCGGCCTGTCCGGTTGCCTGCATCACCGCCCACCGCCGGCGCCGGCATTTGTGGCCGCGTTGCATTACGCGTTGGGCGGCGCGTATCAGGCGGGCGGGCACTGGTACTATCCGGCGGAGGATTACGCGCTTGATGCGACCGGCATCGCATCGGTCTGGGACAGCACGCCGGGCCTGACCAGTGATGGCGAGGTGCGCGAACCTGGCGCGCTGACCGCACAGATGCAGACGCTGCAGATGCCGGCCGTGGTCGAGGTGATCAATTTGGAAAACGGCCGGCAGCTTCTGGTGCGGGTGGACGATCGCGGGCCGGCCTCGCCCGCGCGGCTGATCGCCGTCTCGCCGCGCGCGGCGGTGCTGCTGGGTATGGCGCCTGGCGGTGCGGCGCGCGTGCGGGTCCGGATCGACCAGGTGCAGAGCCGCGCGGTAGTGGAGCAGGCGGGTGGCGGGCCGAAGCTGGCGATCGCAACGGCACCCCCTCGTGCGGTGATTGAAGAGAGCCTGCCGGCGCCGGGTGGCGCGGCGGGCCGTTCGCGGGTGATAGGTGGTGCGCAAGCGGAGCAGGCAACACCGCTTGTGCCCGATCGGCTGCCGGAACGGGTGACGCAAGGGTATGCGCAACCGGGCGAACTCATGATACAGGCCGGGCGGTTCGGCCGCTTCACCTACGCGAACGCGGTGGCCGCAAAGCTGGCGGGACTCGGAGCGGACGTGGTCCGTTCCAGAGCGGATCGCCAGACGGTGTATGGCGTGCAGGCGGGGCCGTTCGGCACCATCGCGCAGGCGGATGCGGCGCTGGCGCAGGCGCTGCGGGCGGGCGTGGTCGATGCGCATATTGTGGTTCAGTGAGGAGGGCTCGCATGGGTTCGACACGTCGGGATGTGCTTCTGGGTGGCGTGGCACTGGTGGCGGTGTCCGTGACAGCCGGGGGGGGCGCCTGGGCACGGCCGAAACATGCAAGCAAGGAGGCCGCGGCCGCGCACAGGGCCGGCGCTGGCGGGGATGACGAAGATTCCGGCAGCGCGGATAGCGGGGCGGCGAGCTCGGCCGGCTCGGCGGCGAACACGCCGCTCGGGCCGATGGACACCTCCGCCAAATGGGCGGTGATCCTCGATTTCAACACCGGCGCCACGCTTCTGGACAAGGCGGCCGATGACGAGATGCCGCCCAGCTCGATGACCAAGCTGATGACGGCCTACATCGTGTATTCCAAGCTCAAGGCCGGCACGCTGCGGCTGGACCAGACCCTGCCGGTCAGCGAGCATGCCTGGCGCACGCAGGGCTCCAAGATGTTCGTGGAACTTGGCGCGCAGATTGCGGTGGAGATGCTGATACGCGGCATGATCATCCAGTCCGGCAACGACGCTTGCATCGTGCTGGCGGAAGGCATTGCCGGCTCCGAAGAGCAGTTCGTGGAGATGATGAACGCCCAGGCCAAGACACTTGGCCTGACGAACAGCGCGTTCCGCAACTGCACCGGCTGGCCCGATCCCGCGCACCACATGAGCGTGCGCGACATCGCCACGCTGGCAAAACGCATCATCCAGGACTTCCCCGAATACTATCACTACGACGCGGAAAAGACGTTCACCTATCACGGCATAATTCAATACAACCGAAATCCGCTGGTGCAGCGCGGCATGGCGGACGGGCTGAAGACAGGGCACACGGATGCCGGCGGGTTCGGTGTGGTGGGCAGCGCGGAGCATAACGGACGGCGCGTCATCATGGTGCTGAACGGCATGCCGACGGCACGTGCGCGGGTGGAGGAGAGCGTGCGGCTGATGGGCTGGGCATTTGCCAATTTCGAGAACGTGACGCTGTTTTCCGCAAACGACGTGGTGGAGAACGCGCCGGTCTATCTGGGATCCCGCCGGACGGTGCCGCTGGTGGGCGGGCAGAACCTGACTCTGACCCTGCCGCGCGCCTGGCGGCAGCACGCGCATGTGGCCGTGGCCTATGACAGCCCGATCCCGGCGCCCGTGCAGCGCGGCGCCGTGGTGGGCAAGATCACGGTGAGCGGCCAGGGCGTGCCTGCCAGCGAGATACCGCTGGTGGCCGGCGAGGATGTGGGGCGCATGGGGCTGCCTGGGCGGGCGGTGGCGGTGATTTCCCGGTTCATCGTTGGGGCTTAGGCAACACAGGCCTTTTTCTTGAAAGAAAGAAGCGAACAACTCTTGGTCTCCGCCGGCGAACATTTCAGCAGCCGCCGGCAGGTTGCGGCAGTTTGGTTTTTTGCGAAACAGAACTGCCTGCCTGCTTGTTCATAGTCTTCGAAGGCGGAGAGGGCGCCGGCAAGACGACCGCCATGGCCGCTTTGGCAGCGCGGCTCGGCGCGCGCGCGATGGTGACCCGGGAACCGGGTGGAACGCCCGAGGGCCTGGCGCTAAGGGCGTTGTTGCTGGCTGGTGACGCACCGGACTGGGACCCCACGGCCGAATTGTTGCTGATGATGGCGGCCAGGGTGCAGCATGTGGTGCGCGTGATCAGGCCGGCGCTTGCGGCGGGGCGTGTGGTGCTATGCGACCGTTTCGTGGGATCCACGCTGGCCTATCAGGGTGCCGGGCGCGGACTGGACAGCGGACTCATCCTCGAGCTGCACAGACGGGCCGTAGGATTGCTGCCGGACTTCACGGTGCTGCTCGATGTGGACCCGCGCGTGGGATTGCAGCGCAGCGGGCGCCGGCTGGCGGCGAGCGGGCAGAACGAGGGACGTTTTGAACGGTTGGACCTGGCTTTCCACACGCGTGTCAGGCAGTCCTTCCTGACGCAGGCAGCGAGCTCGAGAAGCGTGGTGATCAATGCCGCGTCGCCTGCGCCTGAAGTACGGCAGGCGGTGCTGGACGCGGTCGTCGCATTCCTGGGCACCTGAGGCGGAACGGCAAAAATCTGTGCGAAGTGCATAATCGGTATGCGTGTTCCAACAATGATATGGGAGACGAAGAGCTTTCTGCTGCTTGTTCCAGTAAACCAGGCCTTGTCCTCACTTCCGCCGCCGAAGCCGCGCCGCATTGCGCGCCAGATCCTCCCCGGCGATCGGCTTGCGCAACAGCACCGTCAGCCGGTCCTGCGCGGAAGCGAGCGCCTCTTCGGCGCGGAACTCGGCAAAGCCTGTCAGCAGCAAGGCCGGCAGCCCCGGGCGGCGGCGCCGGGTCTCGGTGATCAGCGCCAGCCCGTTCATGCCCGCCATCGCGTAGTCGGTGATCAGCAGGTCCGTGGCCTGCCCGGCATCGATCAAGGCGAGTGCGGCGTGGCCATCTGCCGCGGTGGTCACGAGGAACCCGTGCGCCTCCATTTCGCCGGCGAGCACTTCGCGCACCATGCCGTCATCATCGACCATGAGGACGCGCATGGCCGTGCTGGGGTCCGCGGCCGAGACTGCGGACATGGGCGGTGCCGCGGCGATGACGGCCGCCTCGCCTGCCTGCGGAAACCAGAGGTGGATGGTGGTGCCTTGGCCCTGAACGCTGGCGATCGCGAAGGCGCCGCCTGATTGTTCGGCGAAGCCGCGCGCCATGGCCAGACCAAGTCCGGTGCCCTGGCCCGGCTCCTTGGTGGTGAAGAACGGCTCGCTGGCGCGGGCGAGGATTTCGGGCGCCATGCCGGTGCCGGTGTCGGTCACGGTCAGGTGGACGTAGGCGCCGGCTGCAAGCGTGGGCGGCGGCGGCGTCTCGGACGGCGCGGCGGACGCGGTCAGCGTCAGGGTGCCGCCGCCCCGCATGGCGTCGCGGGCGTTGACCGCTATGTTGATGAGCGCGGTCTCCAGCTGCGGCTTGTCGGCCAGCAGGTTGGGCACGCCGTAAGGAACCTCCACATGTATGGTGATTTCCGGGCCAAGCGTGTGGGCCAGCATCATGCGCAGGCCTTCCAGCAGGGCTTCCGCCGGAACAGGAGCGCTGGCCAGCTCGCCGCGGCGGGCGAAGGTGAGCAGGCGGCCGGTGATGGACGCACCCCGGGACGCGGCTTCGGCAGCCATCGCGGTGAGGCGGCGAACCCCAGCCTCGTCGGCCGCGCGGCGCTGTATCAGGCTCAGGCCACCCATGACGGCCTGCAGCACGTTGTTGAAGTCATGCGCGATGCCGCCGGCGAGCTGGCCCAAGGCTTCCATGCGCTGGGACTGTGCAAGCTGCGCCTGCACCGCCAGGCGCCTGGCGGTCTCCTGGCGAACCAGGCCTTCAAGCTGTTCGTTCAGGGTCTGCAGGGCGTTCATGGCGGTCTGCCTGTCCCGCTCGCCCTGGCGCAGGGCGGCGGCGACGGCGTCGAGTTCGCGCAGGCCCAGCCGGCCCTTGTCCGCCTGGGCAGGGTTGGCGGCGAAGCGCGTAAGCGAGCGTATCGGCTGCAGGATACGCTGGCCCATCACGAACGCCACGGCGGCGCTGGCCAGCATGCCCACCAGGCCCAGTCCTACCGCCAGGCGCAACGATTTCTGCAACGGTGCGCGCAGCTCGGAATCCGGCACCGCGAAGGCCACCGCCCAGCCGGATGGTTTGGTGTGGCTGAATGCCGTCAGCACCGGCGTGCCCTCCCGCGTGACGGAGGCGAGCACGCCTTCCTCCCGCGTGAGCAAAGCCGGCAGCAGGCTGTCGGACGCCTGCACACCGACCAGGGTTTCGGGGTTGGGCAGCCGTGCCACGGTCTGTCCCATGCGGTCGAACACGGCGAGTATCCGGCCCGCCGGCAGCGACTGTTCGGAGAGGATGTCCGAGAAGCGCGAGGCGGGCAGGACCAGGCTGAGGTCATAGACGACGTGTCCGTTCTTCATGACGGGCACATCCGCCGTCACGATCAGCTCGTTGCCGGTGTCTGGCGGAAAGAGGTCGCTTATGACCGGCTGCGCGGTGTCGAAGACGCGCCACGTCAGGGTCGTGTTTACGGCGTGCTCCCTGCGGGCGAGCTTGCCGCCTGGCGGCGCCGCGGTGTTGAGGAGCTGCTGTCCCCCGCTGTCGAGAAGCACGAGCGCCGAGCCTTTCGGCTCAGTCGAGATGAAACGTTCGGCGAGGCTGCGGAAGCCGGCGACGTCGTCGCGCTGCAGACCGGGAGACAAGGCGAGCGCCTGCAGGCTTGCCGTGGCGGCGCGCAGTTCGCGTTCGACGGTGGCCGCCATGCTGTGGGTGACGCTGAGCTGGCGCTCGCCGGAGCGCACGCGTTCCGCACGGTAATCCATGTAGGCGATGGCGGTGAACAGCAGCAGCATGGGCAGGATCGCGGCGGTGGCGAGCACGATCAGCCGGGCCTGGACCGAACCCGTCGCCTGCCGCCGGACCCGGGCGCGCGGTGCGTCCAACGGGGCAGACTTCGCCCAGGCAGCATTCCCCGCTGCCTCACCTGACACCTGACTGATCCTTCGATCTGCGCATGTCCCGGGCGCGATGTCCCTAGTCTCTTGCGCCTGCCACCTGGAAGCATGTCCTAGACGCAAAGCAAGCCGCCTTGTGTTGCCGGAAAACAGACGACCGCTCGCCTGTCGGTGCTATTGCCTGTGATCGCCTTTCACGCCGGGGTGACGCAGCGAGCGCCGTCCACACCCGGAAAGCCGGTCTTCCTTAAGTCTAGCAGCCGCAACTCCCGGTCGCATTCCAAATGTAGGCGAATTAATAATTGTTACACCCCTGAGAGGCAATCAGCCAGAAAGATTTGGCGCCATGGCGCGCGGACGCGCGGTTCCACCTGCCCGCGGGTGCGCCGGGAGCTCTTCGCGCAGCGTCACGCCGGACGCCGCGGCCGGCACCGCGGCGGGGTGCGCGACGTCGGCCATTTCTTCTAGGCCGTTTGCAGACCGGTTCTGCCGAACGGCAACTGACGCAGACGCTTGCCGGTGGCCGCGAAGATGGCGTTGCCGAGGGCCGCCGCGGCCGCCGCGGTGCCGGTCTCGCCCACCCCGCCCGGATCGGCATGACTGTCGGTCTGGTGGACCTCGATCACCGGCGCCTCGTTCAGCCGCAACACCTTGTAGGTGTTGAAGTTGTTCTGCTGGACGCGGCCCCGGGCGAACGTGATGTCACTGTACAGCGCCATGCTGAGGCCGAAGATCAGCCCGCCCTCCACCTGGGCGGCGATGGTGTCCGGGTTGATGCGCTGGCCGCAATCGATCGCGACCGTGCAACGGTGCACCCGTATCTTCGCCTCGGGCGTGACTTCCACCTCGCACACATGGGCGACATAGGAGGAGAAGGCGAACTGCAGGCTGACGCCGCGGCCACGGTGCGCCGGCAGCTTCGTGCCCCAGCCAGATTTCGCCGCGGCGAGGTCGAGCACCGCCAGCGCGCGCGGGTTCTTCCCCAGCAGCTTGCGGCGATAGGCGACGGCGTCCTCGCCTGCGGCCGCGGCACACTCGTCCATGAAGGATTCGACGACGAAGACGTTGTGCGTGGGTCCCACACCACGCCACCAGGCGGTGGCCACGCCCTGCGGTTCGCAGCGTACGTACGACACCTGGGCGGCTGGGATGTCGTACGGCGTGTTGGCGGCGCACTCGACGGCGTCCGGATCGAGCTCGCCCTTCATGTCGCCGGGATCGTAGCGCGCGGTGATCGAGGAGCCGGCGGTCTTGTGCGTCCAGCCGGCAATGCGGCCCTGCGCGTCAAGGCCTGCGGACAAAGTGTCGCGGTAGGCGGGACGGAACATGTCCTGCGTGATGTCTTCCTCGCGCGACCAGACGAGCTTCACCGGATAGGGCACCTGGCGGGCGATCGCGGCGGCCTGTTCTATGCTGTCGACATCCAGCCTTCTGCCGAAGGCGCCGCCCATGAGCTGGTTGTGCACAACGACGCGCGCCGGCTCCAGGCCGGTGATGCGCGCCACCGCGTCGCGCGCGCGCACCGGGACTTGCGTGCCGACCCAGAGGTCAGCGCCGTCCGGCCGGACATGTATGGTGGTGTTGATCGGCTCCATCGGCGCGTGGGAGAGGAACGGCAGATGGTAGGTGGCGTGCAGCTGCGTGTGCGCGGCGGCGATGCGGGTCTGCACGTCCGCATCGTTGCGTGCGGCAGCACCGGGCTGGCTGCTGGCGTGCTCCAGCGCGGCCTGTATCCCGGCGGTGGACACAAGCGCGTTCGGGCCTTCGTCCCATCGCGGCCGGGCGGCCAGCAGACCTTTCTTTGCCGCCCAGTAATGGTCGGCGATGACTGCGAACGCATCGGGCAGGCGGATGACGGCCCGCACGCCCGGTATGGCGCGCGCGGCCGCCTCATCGAGCGCCACGAGCCGGCCGCCACGCACCGGGCAGGCGGCAACTGTGCCTATCCTCATGCCCGGAACCGCCACGTCCATGCCGTAGGTGGCTGCGCCGGTGATTTTGGCGGGCGTGTCCAGCCGCTTCTGCGGCCGGCCGGCGAGGCGCCATTGCGCGGGCGGCTTGAGGGTGACCTGGGCGGGGACCGGGAAGGCGGCGGCTCTCGCGGCAAGCTCGGCATAGCCTGCGGAGCGGCCGCTGGCGTCGTGGTGGATCACCGCGTCCTGCGCGCGGCAGGTGGCCGGGTCCACCTGCCAGAGTTGCGCCGCGGCCTGGGTCAGCATTACGCGGGCGCGGGCGCCGGCCTCGCGCAGGCGCATCCAGTCGCCGATCGTCGAAGTGGAGCCGCCTGTCGCCTGCTCGATGCCGTCAGTGGCGTAGAGTGCGGCGTCCGCTGGGGCAGGCTCCACGCGTATCTGGTCCAGCCGGACGTCCAGCTCCTCGGCGATCAGCGTGGCGGCGCTGGTCCAGATGCCCTGGCCGAACTCGGTGTCCGGCATGATCAGCGTGATGGCTTCGGGAGTGATGCGTATGAAGGCCCGCGGCGGCAGGATGGGCGGGCCGCTGCTGTGCGGCGCCTCGCCGGCCCGCAGGCGTATGGGGAGGAGCAGGCCTCCCGCGGCCAGGAGGCTGAGTTTCAGGACGTCTCGGCGGGGGTGGTGCATGGTCACAAATTGCCCGAAGCAAGCCAGGCCAGGTTGTCTTTTTTGAAAGAAGAGCTGCTTGCCGAACGCATTTCGGCGGCAGTCCGGCGCGCGCTTGCCGTGCGGCTTCGTCCTACGCGCATGACGCGCCAATGCTCATGGCCAGGCGAGGCCGCTGTGCTCCGGTGCTCGCAAACCCACGGCAGCCGAGCGGCCAAGCCGCATTTTGCACGCAGCTCCGAGGCCGGAGACTTTTGCGCCGCTGCCGCGCCGCAGGAGAGAACCGCGACAGCCAGATACAGGCTGTTTGCTTCCTCTCGGAAAGGGCTTTCCTGTCTTCGTCGGACACGATCAGGCTGCCGCTTCGTGGATGGCGGCGCGTATGCGGACATAGGTGCCGCAACGGCAGATGTTGCCGGACATCGCAGCATCTATCTCGGCGTCGGTCGGGCGCGGCGTGTGGGTCAGCAACGCGGTGGCGGACATGATCTGGCCGGGCTGGCAGTAGCCGCATTGCACCACCTCGCGGTCCAGCCACGCCTTCTGCACGCGCGCGCCCTCGGGGATGGTGTGCGCCGCCTCGATGGTGGTGATGCGCGCGTCCCCCACATGGCCGGCCTGGAGCTGGCAGGACCGCACGGCCTGGCCGTCCAGGTGTATGGTGCAGGCGCCGCACAGCGCGATGCCGCAGCCGTATTTGGTGCCGGTCAGGCCCAGGACGTCGCGCAGCACCCAGAGCACGGGCATGTCGGCGGGCACGTCCACCGTGTGGGTCCGGTCGTTTATGGTCAGGGTGATCATGGCGCGGATGTTAGGCGGCGGGAGGCTTTCCTTCCAGCGATTTCCTCCTGAGAGGGCCGGCCAGCGCACGAAGCGGGCGGGTGATCTTCCACGACGTGCTGGACTGAATCGTCGCCAGCGCGCCTTCCAGTTCGGCCACGCGGCCCCGCAGCGCTGCCGCCCGTGTATCGGCCGCGCCGGCCGTGTCCAGTCCGAGACCTTCCGTGTCATGCCCGGCGTGGAGCATCGCCTGTATGGCAACACGGGCGGCCTGCGGGTCTGCGCCGTCCGGGACGCGTCGCAGGACGAGGCTCATCTCCGCGCTCCCCACGGACGCCACGTAAAAACGCTCGACACGAAAACGAAGCAGCTTCAACTCAAGCAGCCCATCCAGCAGTTCGAGCAGGGAACGCGCGGTGAAGACCGAGCAATGAACGTCAATATAGGTGCCGGCCTGCGCCGCGCGGGCCTGTCCCAGAGCCCAGTCACGCGAGGCGTAACGGCAGGGTGGGGTCACGGGCGGCGCAAACCAGGCGGCCATGTGGTCGTGTGCCACGGCGTTGGCGTTCAAGTCGAACACCTGCCCGGGCGTGGGGCGTTTGGCGCCGCGAAGATGGGCGTCGATCAGATCGGTCAGAGTCGTCTCGCGCCGCAGCAGGTCGAAGCTGTAGCGGCGGTCGGGAGTGGCCAGGATCAGCCGGCCGTCCGGATTGAGCACGTCGGCCACTTCGCCGAGCCAGCCGATCATGTCCGGCACGTGCTCGATGACGTGGCTGGCGATGACAAAGTCGAAGCGCTCGTCGGGAAAGCACTGCGCGAGCGTGTTCTCGCCCCAGACGGCATCCACCCGCACGATGTCATCGAGCGCCACGGCCGGATCGTTGGCGTATTTGGCGCGCAGCGCGGCACTGTCCGCATGATCGACGAATTTCATCCGCGCCGCCGGCGGGCGAAGCATCGGCGAGGCGAGTGCGCCGACCTCCAGGCCTGACATTTCGGCGAGGTTGAGGCCGGCCAGCAGTTTCTCTTCGCGTGTCAGTCTGCTGATCGGGCCCGGTACGTGCACGGAGGGAGAAAGCACTTCTTGTTCGAAAAAAGAAGCAAAAAACTTTTGCTTCCTGTCGGATACGGGCCGGATTGGAAGCCGACGGGTTTAGGAAGGAGTATGGACAGTTGCGTGGCGGCTGGTCGTCGTGTCGAGCCCACGGGAGAGCTCCTTTAAAAGTCTCGCCTTGGTCTGTCGCCGCCGCCCAGCCACACTGCTCCGGTCAGGGTTTCTTCCAGGAGGCGGACGCCTTAGCCCTCCTGGTGATAGTCGCCGCAGGTGAGACCCAGCGATTTCTGCCGACGAAAAATACCAGCCGAGGGTGTTGCCAGTCCGGCCGCAGTCGCGCCGTTTGAGCGTGAGCCTGTCGCGCCATACAAACCAGGTAGAGGCAATCTCCTGTGTTACGTAACAATACCGCCTTGACCATCAACAAACGTGACCTTGAACGCAGAACCGCACTGGCCCGGCGTCAGGTTCATGCAGGGGAGTGCTGTTCGATCACCTCGACAGAAGTCACGGATCTGCTGTCCAGGATTGATGCTGACGATTTCGACGGCAGAGCAGCACTCAAGACGAGCAGAGAGACGATGCCCGGAAGCGGCCTCACCGTGGAACTCACTTGTTTCCGCAAATGCGCGACAGCGGAGTCAAAAGTCGTTTGCTTCTGTATCTCCGAAAGAAGGAACTTGCCTGCTTCTTTACCGAGCCCCACTGGGCCAGAGCACCACGCGCAAGGTCTGCAACAAGATCAGCAGATCGAACAGAATGGAGAAGTTCTTCACGTAATACAGGTCATAGCTGAGCTTGGAGCGCGCGTCGTCCAGGGAGGCCCCGTAGGGGTAGTTTATCTGCGCCCACCCTGTCAGGCCCGCTTTCACCATGTGGCGTTCCTGGTACAGCGGAAGCTGCAAGGCGAGCTGCGCGGTGAAGTTTGGCCGTTCGGGGCGGGGTCCGACGAGAGACATGTCGCCGCGCAGCACGTTGATGAGCTGTGGCATCTCGTCGATGCGTGTCTGGCGCAGGAAACGGCCGACGCGGGTGATGCGTGGGTCGCGCGCCTCGGCCCAGACGGCGCCGAGGCTCTCCGCGTCCGTGCGCATGGTGCGCATCTTGTAGATGCGGAACTGGTGTTCGCCGCGGGTGACGCGTTCCTGGCTGTAGAGGACCGGGCCGCGGTCATCGAGTTTGATGGCGATCGCTGCGCCGATGATGAAGGGCGAGAAGACGACCAGGAGGATGCCGCTCACCGCCACGTCGAGCAGACGCTTCAACGCGTTGTCGATGGTGCCGAAATAGAAACCGCTGGAGTACAGCAGCCAGCTCACGTCCACGCGCCGTATGTCCACTCGGCGTATTTCGTGCTCCAGGAAGGTGAGATACTGGATGACCGGGTAGCCCTCCTTCTTGCAGGCGAGCAGGCTGTCCAGCGGCATGCCGCGGCGTTCGTCCGGGGCCACGACGATCTCGTCGGGGTTCAAGTCACGCGCGGCGGAGAGGACGTTGGTCTGGTCGCAGACCTGGATGCCGTCGCTTATAGCGGCGGTCAGGCGGGGGTCTATCGTGCCCATGTCCGGATGGTGCACGAAGTGCATCTGGTAGGTGGGCCGGCTGCCCTCGTTGCGCAGCATGCAGAGCAGGTCCCAGGCGCGCTGGCCGGCGCCCACGATCAGCAGGCGCCGCTGAAAGGTGCCGCGCCGCTTGAGCCCGCTGAACACCAGGCGGGCGGCGAGTCCGGCGACGCAGAAGCCGATGACGGCGCCGGAGAACAGGCGGACGCGGTTGACGGGCGAGCCGATCCACGGGCCGAGCAGGCCGAGGAGCACCGCCGTTCCAACAGCGCCGAGGCTGACGGCCAGCGGCACGCGGCCGAGCGACTCGCGTGTCTGGATGATGGCGTCGCGCCGGTAGAGGCCGAGCGCGTAGAGGGAGACCAGGTCGGCGACAGGGTAGAGGAGGGCGGCGGCGCCGTCCGGCGTCGGGCGGAAGCACTCAGCGCCCCAGCAGCCGAAATGCAGCAGGATCGGCCAGACCACCAGCATCGCCGCGGCGTCGAGCAGAAACAGGGCTTTGCCTGTGGTCATTACGCGCGCACCGCCTGGAAGGAACTGCGGTCTTATACAAGCTGACAACGAACCCGGACACTGCGTTGTGAGCGCATCCTGGCGCGAGGGCCGGGGCGTGATGAGCCAGCAACAGGGTAAGACCGGCCGTTCCTCTGTTATCGCCTTGACCCTTGGGCACGCCGGGACGATCTGAGGCGAATGCTCACGGATTCCTTTCAGCGGCCGGTGACCTACCTGCGCGTATCGGTGACGGACCGCTGCGACCTTCGCTGCGTCTACTGCATGGCCGAGGACATGACGTTCCTGCCCAAGGCGGAGATCCTGTCGCTGGAGGAGCTGGAGGCGCTATGTGCCGCCTTCGTGGCGGCCGGCGTGCGCAAGCTGCGCATCACCGGCGGCGAGCCTCTGGTGCGTCGCGGCGCGATCGGACTGATCGGGCGGCTGGGCGGCCTCTTGGGGCATGGGCTGGATGAGCTGACCCTGACGACGAACGGCACCCAGCTTGCCCGGCATGCCGAGGCACTCGCCAGCGCAGGCGTGAGACGGGTGAACGTCAGCCTGGATACGCTGGACGCCGCAAGGTTCACCCGGCTGACGCGTTGGGGGCGCCTGGACCGCGTGCTGGACGGGGTATACGCCGCGCGCCAGGCGGGGCTCGCGGTCAAGATCAACACGGTGGCGCTGGCGGGCGAGAACGAGGACGAGTTCGACGCCATGCTGGAGTGGTGCGGACGGGAAGGCTTCGATTTGTGCCTGATCGAGACGATGCCGATGGGAGAGATCGGCGAGGCGGGCAGGATGACACAATACCTGCCGCTGTCGCTGGTGCGGGCAAGGCTGGCGCGGCGCTGGACCCTGGATGTGTCGGAGTACCGGACGGGCGGGCCGGCGCGTTACGTGACGGTGCGCGAGACCGGGCGCAGGCTGGGGTTCATCACGCCGCTCACGCATAATTTCTGCGAGGATTGCAACAGGGTTCGGCTGACGGTGACCGGTACGTTGTTCATGTGCCTGGGCCAGGAGGACGCGGCCGATTTGCGCGGGCCGCTGCGTCGTGGCGAGGATGTCCGGGCGGCCATCGACGAGGCGATCTCGCGCAAGCCGCGCGGGCACGATTTTGTGGTTGGGCGGCGCGGGTTGGAGGGCAAGGTCGGGAGGTTCATGAGTGTGACAGGCGGGTAAGGGCTCTCACTTTTGGAAATGACGGGCTTACTTAGGCCACCTGCGGACGTCTTGACCTGTAAGCAAGCATGAGGCTCAGCTCCAAGCCCCGCTGGCGCCGTAAGGCGCCACTGGGAGTCCTGCCAGCTGGCGCGTCGCGAGCACCGAAGAGGAGTTGCCGCTGGGCAATGAGGACCGGAGCACAGCAAAGCGCGTCAGATGGCCGCCGGGGCGCGTTTTGAACGGACTCTGAGGACGACTGTCCCGAGCGGGTTCAGAGGCAGAGCCCCTGGTCTTACTTGCTGGCCACGTCAACTTTCTCTCCGATCACCAGATTGACTGGCGGGTTCAGGATGACCTTGTCTCCGTCCTTCAGCCCGGCCCGCACGCGCACCTGCGCGCCGTCATCGGCCGCCACGTCCAGGTGGCGCACGGCGATCTTGCCGTTGTCCACCACGGCAACGCTCAGGCCCTGGTCGTTGAAGATCACCGCCTGCGTCGGAATGGAGATGATCGGCTCGGGGCGCGGCTCCTTGAAGTGCACGATGCCGTAGAGGCCGGCCGAAAGCGCGCCGTTCTTGTTGTCCACGTCGATTTCAGCCAGCAGCGTGCGCGTGTTGGTGGACAGGGCGGCGGCGTTGCGGGCAACGCTGCCGTGGAAAATGCGGCCGGGAAGCTGGGGGACGGTGAGCGTTGCGTCCTGGCCGTCCTTCAGGCCGAAGAAATCCTCCTGCGGCACGTATACCTGGACGCGCAGTATGTCGTCGCGCGCGATGGAGAACAGCGACGTGCCAGAAGAGGAATCTGCGTTGACGAGGTTGCCCACGTCGATCTGGCGGGCGGTAATGACGCCGTTGTAAGGGGCGATGACCGCCTCGAACCCGGTCAGCTCGACAAGGCGGTTCACCGCGGCAGCCTGAGCGGCAAGGTTGGCCTGAGCCACGCCCACCGCGGCGCTGCTGGTGTTCAGCGTGGTCGCGTCCTGGTCGCCCTGCTGGCGGCTGTCCCAGCCTTCGACCACCAGCTTGGAGGTGCGCTGGTTGGTGACCTTCGCCAGGCCGCGCTGGGCTATGGCCTGGCGCATCGCGGCCTGCATCTGGATGAGCTGCGCGCGGGCTTGCGCCAGCTGCTGGTCCAGTTCGGGTGCGGCGATGACGGCGAGCACGTCGCCGACATGCACCCTGCTGCCGATGTCTACGTTGCGCTTGGCGATGTAGCCGGTGGCCCGCGCGTAGAGGGTGGCGGAATCGAAGGCCTGCATCGTGCCGGGCAGATCGACCACGCTCGGGCTGTCATCCGCGTGGGCGGTCATGACGCGCACGCGGGGGACCGCGTTCTGGCGGGTCTGGGTGGCACTCCTCGCGGCGTTCGCCGTGGCAAGGTGGGACCAGATGCCCCAGCCGACCATGGCCGCGAGCACGATGACCACCCCGATGCCGGCAAGGCGGGCGATGCGCACCCGCTTCGGATCCACCTCGGGCTGGCCGGGCTTGTTGTCCGGCATGCTTCCTGGCGGCGCGGCGCGGGAGGTGCCGGGTTCACCCTCAAGGCCGGGAAGGAAACGGTCCTCCTCCGCTTCGGTCCTGGGGCGCTCCGGATTGCTGACGTGGTTCATGGCTAGTCGGCTCCCTGGTGGGACATGCGTCCTGGTTCAGCGCGCCGGTCGCGGGCGGGCGCAGGCTTCTCAGCGCGCTGGTAGGCGCCGAAGACCGAGTAGAGGTAAGGCACGAACAGCAGGGTCGTCATGGTGCCGACCAGCACGCCGCCGATCACCGCGCGGGCGAGGACGGAGTTCTGCTCCTCGCCGGCGCCGCCGATCGCCATTGGCACCATGCCCACGAGCATGGCCGCAGCCGTCATCAGCACGGGGCGCAACCTGGTTGTGGCGGCCGAGATAGCGGCCTCAACCGCGCTCTTGCCTTCCAGGCGCTGCTCCCTGGCGAAGGTGACCAGCAGGATCGAGTTGGCCGAGGCCACGCCCACGGACATGATGGCGCCCATTAGTGAGGGCACCGACAGCGTGGTGCCGGTCACGAACAGGAGGAGCAGGATGCCGGCGCCTGCACCCGGCAGGGCAAGTATCACCGCGAGCGGGTCTATGAAGCTCTGGTAGTTCACCACCATCAGCAGGTAGACGAACACCGCGGCGAACAGCAGGCCCACCGTCAGGTTGGTGAACGCCTTGTCCATGCTGCTGATCTGGCCGAGCACGTTAATTTTGTCGGCCACGCCCAGATGGTGGCGCTCTTCGGCCACCACCTTGTCTATTGCCGCCTCGGCGCTGCCCAGGTCGGAGCTCTGAACGCTGGCATAGACGTCATAGACCGGCTGGACGTTGGACTGGTTGTAGTTCGACTGAACTTCCTGGCGACGCGCGGTGGCGACGTTGCCGAGCAGGTCGGGGATGACGGCGCCGGACGCGTTCGTGGAGCCGGCGACGGGCGTGTTGTTGAGCGCCTGTAGGTCATGCAGGCGGTATTCCGGCGTCTGCACGGCGAGGTAGTAGGGGATGCCGTTCTTCGGATCGGTCCAGAAGTTCGGCGTCACCTGCTCGGACGAGCTGAGGCTGATGTTGAGGTCCTGCGCCACCTGGTTGACCGTCAGGCCAAGCTCCTGCGCGCGCGTGCGGTCGATCGTGTAGAACATCTCCGGCGCGTTGAGTTCCTGCTGCACGTGCGCGTCGACAATGCCAGGTATGGCGCCGATCTTCTGCGCGATGTCGCGGGCGATCTGCTGGTTGGCCTTGCGGCTCTTGCCCTGCACCTGGATGTCGATCTGCGACGGCACGCCGAAGTTCAGGATCTGCGTCACCAGGTCGGCAGGCTGGAAGTAGAACGTCACCTCGGGAAACGCACTCGGCAGCTCGTCGCGCAGCGCGCGGGTGAACGCGGCGGTTGTGTTGTCGCGTTTCTCGGCAAGCTGGATCTGGATTATGCCGTCATTGACGCCGATGGTCGTGCCGTCGGTGAAGGCCAGGTTGTACAGGCGCTGCGGCAGGCCGATATTGTCCAGCAGTAGCGTGATGTCACGCGCCGGAATGTGCGCGCGTATGTTGTCCTCCACGGCCTGGAAGATCTTCTCCGTGCTCTCGATGCGTGTGCGGGCAGGCGCGCGAACATGGAGCTGGATCAGCCCGGCATCGACCTGCGGGAAGAAGTCGCGGCCGACGAACATGCTCAGGCAGCCGGCCAGCACGACAACGGACAGGCCAACCAGTGGCGTAGTGATACGGCGGGCGAGGATAACGCCGAGCAGCCAGCCGTAGAAATTGCGGAACGCGTCGAACCGGCGGTTGAAGCCGTCATGCAAACGGCCGAACCAGCCTTTCCGGCCGGGCTCGTCGTCGCCTTCGTATTCCTTGCGCAGCATGATGCGTATGATGATCGGCGTGAGCGTACGGCTGATGCCGTAGGAGGCCAGCATGGCGAACACCACCGCCTCAGCCAGCGGTGTGAACAGGTACTTCGCCGCCCCCTGCAGGAAGAACACGCTGACGAACACCACGCAAATGGCCAGCGTGGAGATCAGCGTTGGGATGGCGATGCCGGCGGCACCCTCCATCACCCCCTCCTCGAAGTCGCCGCCCTCATCGAGCAGCCGATGGGTGTTCTCGATGGTGACGGTTGAGTCATCCACCAGGATGCCCACGGCGAGCGCCAGGCCGCCCAGAGTCATGGTGTTGACCGTCTCGCCGAGCGCGGTGAGCACGGCGATGGAGGTCAGAATGGCCAGCGGTATGGAAACCATCACCACCACCGTCGAGCGCCAGGAGCCCAGGAAAATCAGGATCATCAGCGCGGTCAGGCCGGCGGCGATGGCACCTTCCCGCAGCACGGAGCTGATGGCGTTCTGCACGAACACCGACTGGTCGAACAGCAGCGTGATCTTCATGCCGGGCGGCGCGGCCTTCTGGATCGCGGGCATCGCGGCCTTGACGCGGTTCACCACGTCCAGCGTGGAGGCGTCGCCGTTCTTTATTACGGTGAGCAGCACGCTGCGCTGGCCTTCGGTGCGCACGATGTTCTGCTGCACGGCCCAGCCGTCGCGCACATGCGCCACGTCCCGCAGATACACGGTGGTGCCACCGACCTGGCGTATCGGCACGTTGTTCAGCGCCTCGATCGACTGCGCGGAGGCGTTGACCCGTATGATGAACTGCCGGTCGCCCATCTTGGCATCGCCGGAAGGCAGCGTCAGGCTCTGCGCGTTCACCGCGGCCACCACGTCGTTCGGCGTCAGGCCCTGGGCACGCAGCGCGTCGGGGTCCAGGTCAACCATGACCTGGCGATACTTGCCGCCGTAAGGGGTAGGCAGCGTGATGCCCTGTATGGGGGCAAGCTGCTGGCGCATCTGGTAGATGCCGTAATCGTAGAGCTGCTGCTCGTTCAGCTTGTCCGACGACAGGCTGATGGAGAGCACGGGCACGGAAGACGCGTTATACTGGACGATCGTCGGCGGCTGGATGCCGGTGGGCATCAGCGCACGTATGGAGTTCGACGCCGAGACGATCTGGGCGATCGCGAGGTCAACGTTCACGTTCGGCTGGAAGAAGATACGCTCGACGGAGATGCCTGACAGGGTCTGGCTGTCGATGTTCTTGATGTCGTTGACCGACGAGCTGATGGAGTACTCGCTGTAGGTGCTGACCCGCTGCTCCATCTCCTCCGGCGTGAGGCCGGTATACTGCCAGATCACGCTGACCACGGGGATGTTGATGCCCGGGAAGATGTCCTTTGGTGCCACCAGGATCGAGCTTACGCCAAGGAACAGAATCAATATGGCCACCACGTAGAACGTGTGTGGATATTTCAGCGCGAATTTCACGATGCCCATGAGGAGCCGGCCGCCTGTGACTGCGAGTAGAACGTAAGGTGGCTTACTAGTTTCCGGGTTTCAATGTGTTTCTTGCAGCGCAGCAAGAAAGCTCGGTTGCAGAAAAAGCACGCCCCGGCAGTGGGCGCGTAGGCTCGCAGCAATCATATAGATCGATGTGGATGCGAGATGACAAAATTTTTTGGCGTTTTCTTAAAAGAACCGTCTTATTTCCGTCCGCCGACCAACCAACGGGTTAAGATGTGGCAACGCGCCCACGCGGCGCTTTCCTTCGGAACCGGAGCACGGTAACGCCAGCGCGACGCGCGGGTTGCCGCGCAGCTTGGGGCGGAGGCTGTTTGCTCGTCGAGTTCCTGGACTGGTGGGGCAGTCAGCTACGCACGCTGTTGCCGGCGCGGCTGTTCAGCCAGCCTGGCGGCGCGGATGCGCTGATCGCTGATTTCAGCGTGCCTGGCGTGCTGGCGATGCGCCGCCGCCGCCGCGGCGTGGAGCAGCGCGTGGCGGAGGTGCGCGGCGACGATGCCGGCGCTCCAGGGTTGCGGGCGGCCATCGGCGGACGGGCCAGCCGAG
>CAHJWU010000013.1 GCA_903643085.1 Rhodospirillales bacterium | reverse complement strand
GGCGGCCGGCGTCCTCGGCTTTTCCGCGGTCGCCTGGGTCAGCCTGCATCCGCCGGCCCCCGTGGTGGTGCCGGCGCAGAAAATCCAGGTGCTGGCCGCCGCCGGCACGCTGCGCGCCGGCACGCTGCTGAAGCCGGACGACCTCGAGATACGCGAGGTGACGGACGGCGAAATCCCCACCGGCGCCCGGCGCGACACCCCGCAGGCGCGCTCCGAATTGTTCGGCGCCATGGTCCGCCAGACGCTGCTGCCGCACCAGATCGTGCTGCCCGCCGACGTGATGCGCCCGGGCGACCACGGCTTCCTGGCCGCCGTGCTGACGCCGGGCAGGCGCGCCACCTCGGTGGGCGTGGACGCGGTGTCCGGCACCGCCGGCCTGATCTGGCCGGGCGACCACGTGGACCTGATCCTGACGCAGGAGATCCAGGACCCCAACGTGCCGATCGGCTGCCGCTTCTCCGGCGAGACGGTGCTGAAAGACGTCCGCGTCATCGCCATCGACCAGCAACTTGTCCAGGGTGGAACGTCCAGCGCGGCCGACACCTCGCAGCAGTCGCGCACGGTGACGCTCGAGGTCTCGCCGGAAGACGTGGAGAAAGTTGCGGTCGCGACCCGTCTGGGCCGGTTGGGCATGGCGGTGCGCCCCGTCGATGCCGGCATGCCCGTCGATCAGAAGGACCATGCCGTGACCTGCTCGCGTGACGTCTCCAGCGCCATCGGCAACATGCGCCGGCCGTCCGAGCTGCAGGTATCGCCCACCATGCACGTCTATTCAGGCCAGAACGACAAGGAATACCATTTCTGATGCCGCCCTCCCCGAAGCTAAGCGTCCGGACATTGCGTCTCGCAGCACTGCTGGCGACGACGGCTCTCGGCATCGCGCCGCCCGCTCTGGCGCAGGACGCGGCGATCGGCGGCTCGCAGGAGAGCGTGCCACTGCCGGGGCAAGGCACGGCGCCGGTGGCGCCGGTGCGCGCCAGCATCACGCTGTCCGCCGGCAGCGGCCAGGTGATCCACCTGCACGCCAACGCCATAAACGTGTTCACCGCCGACCCGAAGGTGGCCGAGGTGCGCCCTGCCAGCGCCAACAGCCTGTTCGTGTTCGGCGTGGCGCCAGGCACCACGACGGTGGCGGCCCTCAGCGCTGCGGGTGACCCGATCGCGCAGTATCAGGTATCCGTCCTGCCGTCCGGCTTTGATGCCGGCCAGGTCCGCGGCACGCTGTCGCGTGGCGGCAACGCCGCGATCAGCACGCGTGCGACAGAGACCGGCGTCTCGCTGTCCGGCCACGTGGCGACCGCTGGCGATGCCGAGCGCGCGGTCAGTGCGGCGAAGGGCTCGCTGCCGCCTGACGCCAAGGTCGACAACCACATGATGGTCAACCAGTCTATCGAAGTGGGCCTGCACGTGCGCATCGCCGAGATGACGCGCACGCTGGTGCGCGAACTGGGCGTGAACTGGTCCACCGTCGGCCAGCTCGGCAAGGACGTGCTAATAGGGGCGGCGACGAACACCGCCAACGTGGTGGTGCCGGGCGCCGCGCCGGCCAACGTGTTCGGCAACATCGGCCGCTCCGGCATCCCGGGACAACCCTACAACCTCAGTGCTGTCATCGACGCGCTCAGCCAGGATTCGCTGGTGCACACGCTGGCGGAGCCGAATCTGACCACCATGAGCGGCCAGCCGGCCAGCTTCCTCGTGGGCGGCGAGTTCCCGATCCCGGTGGCCACGAACAACAACACGATCTCCATCGAATTCAAGCAGTACGGCATCAGCCTCGCCTTCGTGCCGACGGTGATAGCGCCCGGCCGTATCAGCCTGCACGTGCGCCCGGAAGTCAGCGCGCTGGACAAGGCGGACGGTGTCACCTCGGTGCTGAACTCCAACGTATCCATCAACATCCCCGCGCTGACGGTCCGCCGCGCCGACACCACGATCGAGCTGGGCTCGGGCCAGAGCATGGCGATCGCCGGCCTGCTGTCCGACCAGTCCACGCAGACGATACAGGCCACGCCTGGCATCGGCGACATTCCGATACTCGGTGCGCTGTTCCGCTCCGACAGCTTCCAGCGCCAGCAGACCGAGCTGGTGATCGTGGTGACGCCCTACATCGTGCGTCCGGTAAGCGACCCCGGCGCGCTGAAACTCTCCTCGGACGGTTTCCACGCGCCTAACGATTTCGAGCGCATACTCGAGCTGCGCCAACTCGGGCGCGGCTCCTATCCCGGCTACGGCCGCATCCCCTCGGATGCCGGCTTCATCGTTGAGTGAGGGAAGAACATGCGCACACCGTTCAAGGCGGCACTCCTGCTCGGCACCGCGAGCCTCGCCGGTTGCGGCCAGGATTTTGATCCGCTGACACGCGAGGGGCTGTGGCACCCCAGCCACGCCAACCGTTCCAACCTGGCGCTTATGGTCGCCAACCCGGCCGACCTGGTGCGCGGCACCGGGATCACCACGGCGGACGGCCAACTGGCCGCGGTCGCGATTGACCGCCTGCGGAATGACAAGGTGAAGAAGCTGCCTGCGTCCGACATCGCCAGCCTCGGCGCCACGTCCAGCGGCGACAACAACGGCGGCGGCGCCGGCGGGACACCCTGATGGCGCAGAACTCCCTGGCCCAGACGGCGCCGGACACCGGCCAGAAGCCGGCCGCAGAACGCGCCGCGGTCATGGGTTTCGTGACCGACGCCGACAGCGAAATGGCGCTGCGCGAGGGCATGTCCGAACTCGTGCCGTCCATACTCATCAAGCGCAACTCGATACGCCAGGCGACCGCCCTGCTGCGCAAGATGCCCAGCCCCGAAGTGCTGGTGGTCGACATCACCGGCGAGGACGCGCCGCTCGCCGCCTTGCACGACCTCTCCGAAGTGGTGGAGCCGAACACCCGCGTGCTGGTCATCGGCGACCGCGCAGACATGAACTTCTACCGCTCGCTGACGCGTGACCTGGGTGTCGCCGAATATCTCTACAAGCCGCTGGCCAAGGAGATGGTCGCCCGCATGTTCGGGCCGGCCTGCCTGCAGCGCCCGGTCGCCAGCGGCGCCCTGCAGGGCGGCCGCATCGTGGCGGTCAGCGGCGCCTGCGGCGGCGTGGGCACCACCACGATCGCGGCCAATCTCGCCTGGTACCTCGGCGAGGAGCTCAAGCGCCACACGCTGCTGTTCGATCCGGACATCTACACAGGCAATGCCGCGATGATGCTGGGCGGGCGCACCGGCACCGGCCTCCGACTGGCGCTGGAGACACCGTCGCGTATCGACGAGCTGTTCGTCGAGCGCGCCGCCCAGCCGGTGACCGAGCGGCTCTCCGTGCTGGCCGGCGACGAGAAGGTTACCGAGGCCGCCGAGATCGCCGAGGGCGCCGGCCGCGCGCTGCTGGCCGCGCTGCGCCGGCGCTACAATTTCGTCGTCGCCGACGTGCCGTCCGCGCCGGTGCCGGTCTATCGCGAGCTGCTGATGCTGGCCCACCAGCGCGTGCTGGTGATGGACCCGACATTGGCCTCTATGCGCAACACGCTGCGCCTGCTGGCCCTGCCCACCGGGCCGGACCAGGTGCGCCGCGCGGTGATCGTGCTCAACAGGCTCGGCCAGCCGGGCGGGCTCACCCGGCCGCAGATAGAGGAAGCGCTGGAGATGCCGATAGACGTGGCGATCCCCTACCAGCCGCGCCAGGTGGGCCAGGCCGCGACGATGGGCACGCCGGCCTGCACAGCCAGCGGCGGCTTCCGCCAGGGCATGCTTGCACTGGCGCGCGAGGTGGCCTTCGTCGCCGAGGGCGCGCTTGTGGTCAAGCCGGAGGGCGCCGCCGCATTCAGCCTCGGCAAGATGTTCGACAGGCTGACGGGGCGCAGCGAGTGAACGCGACCCCGATGTTCGGCCGCCGCCGCACCGAGGAGCCTGGCGGCCTGCCGCCTCCGGCCGTCGCCCCGAAGGCGCCCCTGCCCCCCGTGCTGCAGAGCCAGTCCACCTCGGACCAGCTCGCCGATTTGCGCACGCTCGCCCTCTCCCAGCTCGATCCGGCGGCGGCTGCCGCGCTGCCGCAGGAGCGGCTCGGCCCGGAGATCGAGAAGCTGGTAGGCGATATCGCCACCGAACGGCGCATCCAGCTCAACGCCCGCGAACAGCGCCAGCTGGCCGCCGAGCTGGTTAACGACATGCTGGGCCTGGGCCCGCTGCAGCCGCTGCTCGACGACGAAAGCATCGCCGACATCATGGTGAACGGCCCGGACCGGGTGTTTATCGAAAAAGCCGGTCGCGTCACGTTGTCCAACGTACGCTTCCGCGACGCGGGCCACGTGGCCAACATCTGCCAGCGCATCGCGGCCGCCATCGGGCGCCGCATCGACGAGAGTTCACCGCTGGTTGATGCCCGCCTGATGGACGGCAGCCGCGTCAACATCGTCTTCCCGCCGCTCGCACTGGACGGCCCTTATGTCTCGATACGTAAGTTCACCAAGCGCAAGATGGATTTCGCCCGCCTGGTGGCGCATGGCAGCTGCACGCCGCAGGTGGCGCGCATCTGCGAGATCGCCGGCCGCGCCAGGCTGAACATCATCATCTCCGGCGGCACCGGCTCTGGCAAGACCACGCTGATGAACGCGATGAGCCGGATGATCGATCCGGCGGAGCGCGTCATCACCATAGAGGACGCAGCCGAACTGCAGCTCCAGCAGCCGCATGTGGTGCGCATGGAGACCCGCCCGCCCAGCCTGGAAGGCCGCGGCGAGATCACCCAGCGCGACCTGGTGCGAAATGCGTTGCGTATGCGACCCGACCGCGTGATCATCGGCGAGGTACGTTCCAGCGAAGCGTTCGACATGTTGCAGGCGATGAACACCGGCCATGACGGCTCGATGAGCACAATACACGCCAACAACACGCGCGATGCGCTCACGCGCGTGGAAAACATGGTGCAGATGGGCAACATGGGCCTGCCAAGCAAGGCGATCAAACAGCAGATCGTGGGTGCGGTGGACCTGATCGTCCAGGTGGAGCGCCACCGCGATGGCGGCCGCCGCATCACCCAGGTGACGGACATCGTGGGTCTAGAGGGCGACGTGGTCGTGCTGAACGACATCTTTCAGTTCGAGTTCACCGGCGAGACGCCGGACGGCACTAAGCTGATCGGCGCCTACAAGGTGGGCCGCGGGCGGCCAAGCTTCTGGGACCGGCTCACATATTTCCAGATGGACAGGGCCTGGGTGGCGGCGATGGAAGAGACAAACTGGTGAGCGGCTACCTGCCCTTCGTTTTGGCAGGGGGCCTGCTCTGCCTGCTGGGGCTGATCGGCCTCGGCCTGTTCCTGCTGTCCGAGCAGAAACGCGAGGCGGCCTGGGCGGCGCGGCGCGAAGCCACGATTGGCGGCTACCTCAAGCCGAAGCTCTCCGCCAGGCCGACGCTGATGCTGTCGGCGCGGCAGAAGGACAAGCCCGCGGACCTGCTGGCGACCCTGCACGGCGTACTCGGCTGGCGTGAGGACCGCCGGTCGCAGTATCCGATGACCTCGTGGGGCGTGATTCTGGTCATGCTCGCCCCGTCAATGATCGGTGCGTTGCTGGCGACCAAGCTGCTTGGATCATTGGGATGGGCTGCGGTGGCGCTGATCGACATCCTGCTCACCCGAACCTTCCTTCTCTACTGCACGGACAAGGTTTCACGCGATCTGCTGAGTCAGTTCCCGGACGCGCTCTCGATGATCGCGCGCTCGGTGCGCGTGGGCGTGCCGCTCGGCGAAGCGATCAAGGTGGTGTCACGCGAAGGGCTGATGCCGACTCGCGAGGAGTTCGGGCGGGCGGCCGACGCGGTTGCCATCGGTGTCGATCTCGAAGTGGCGCTCGTGGAAATGGCCGAGCGCAACGACCTGGCGGAGTACCGGTTCTTCGCCACCGCGCTGTCGCTACAGAGCCAGACCGGCGGCGGGCTGACGGAGACGCTGGACACGTTGGCCGACACCATCCGCAAGCGCGAGGCGGCCCGCAAGCGCGGCAACGCGCTGGCCTCGGAAGCCAAGACGAGCATTTACGTGCTGACGGTGCTGCCGCTCGTCAGCGGCGTGATGCTGTGGGTTTCCAACCCCGATTATATCGACATCCTGTTCACCACCTCGGGCGGCAACGAGCTGCTTGCCATCGCCGTGGGCATGTTGTGCGCGGGGTTATTCTCGATGCAGAAGATCGTCAAGAAATGCCTGTCCTGATCAGCCGGACGGCCAGGATCTGGCTGGTGAAACGAGGGAGTTTCTAGATGGTTTCCGCCTTGCCGCTGCCGGTGCTCGCAGCCGTGGCGCTGGTGTTCGTTGTGGGCTCCCTCCTGCTGCTGCGCGCGATCGACCAGCAGGAGCGCGTGCGCGCCCGCCTCTCCCGTGTCAGCTCGCTCGAATCCGCTGCGATACCGCTTGCACCAAAGCGGGACGCCACGGAGTTCCTCGACCTGATCGCGAAGTTCGGCGCCGCAATCGCCAAAAGCGGCGTACTCTCCGACACCACGCGCGCGCAGCTGGAGCAGACGATCAACCAGGCGGGCCTGCGGGGCAGCCGGGTATTCGGCCTTTTCTTCGGCAGCAAGGTGCTGCTGATGTTCGGCCTGCCCACGATAGCCTATCTGGTCATACGCAACAGCAATCTCACCGGTACGACTTTCTACGCGACTCTGGGCGGCACCTTCGCGCTTGGCATGCTGGCGCCTGACTTCTTCATCAAGCAGATGCGCGGAGCCCATTTGAAGAAGGTGGAGCGCGGCCTGCCTGACGCGCTCGACATGATGGTGATATGCGCGCAGGCGGGCCTGGGGCTGGAGAACGCAATTGAGCGCGTGGCGCAGGAGTTCCAGTTCGCCAACCAGGCGGTGGCGCTCGAGCTCGCCATCTGCGCCAGCGAGATGCGAATCGGCACGGACCGCCGTACGGCCCTGCTGTCTTTGGGAGACCGCACCGGCCTGGATACGATGCGCCGCCTGGCCGGCACACTCGTCCAGACGATGCAGTTCGGTACGCCGCTGAGCCAGGCGCTGCGCGTTCTCGCCGCAGAGATGCGTGCCGACACCCTTACGAAGTTCGAGGAGAAAGCCGCAAGGCTACCGGTATTCCTGACCTTGCCGATGATCGTTTTCATTCTGCCTTGCGTGTTCATCGTGGTGGGGGGCCCGGCCGGCTTGTCCATTGCGAAGACCCTGGGCGGCCATTAACGGAAAAGAAATCATGAACCTTGGCGGTGCCACAACGAACGTCTCAAGCTTGCCATGCGCTTCTGTGCAGGCGCCAGGGGCAAAGGTCTTTTGCCTTTCGTCAAAGAGGAGAGCCTTGTTTTCCGTCCTATGCCTGACCGCGCTGACTGCCTGCCAGCAGAAACCCGCCTCCCTGGTCAGCGGCAACGGCGCAAGCATACAGGCAGCGAGAGACGCGCTGAACGAAGGGGAAGCCGGCACCTCGCTGGCCATAGCAAAAGGCGTGCTCTCGTCGCAGCCCGGCAACGTCGCCGCATTGGCGCAGGCCGGCGATGCCGAGGCGGTCCTGGGTGACCGCCTCGCCGCGGATGCCGATTATCGTCAGGCGCTCGCGCGAAGCCCGGGTGACGTGAGGGCACGGCTGGGTCAGGGCAAAATGCAGCTGCGCGATGATCCGCACGCGGCGGAAGCCACGTTCCGGGCGGTTCTCGCCGGCTCTCCGCGCGATCCCAGCGTTCTCAACGATCTTGGCTACGTGTTGGACCTGCAGGAACGTCACACCGAAGCGCAGGGATATTATCAGCAGGCGATAACCCTGGATCCCGGCCGGATTTCCTCGCGGGTAAACCTGGCATTGTCGCTGGCCCTGAGCGGTCAGGCGGCGCGCGCGGAGGCGATGATGCGCGACATCGCAGCGTCGGCATCGGTCACGCCGCGCGTGCGTGCTGATTTCGCCTTGGCGCAGGTAATGGCGGGGCACGATCAGGACGCGGTGGGAACGCTGGGCAGCGATCTCACTCCGGCGGAGACCCAGGCTGCAATTACCGGGATGGCGCAGCTTCGGCCTGCCTTGGCGGTGGTGAAGTAGACAGGAGGCAGGCGCTTCCTTCGTCTTAGCTTCAGGTGCGTCAGAATGAAAGCAAAAAGCTTTCACCTGCGCCGTCGCGGACCATAGAAGCGTAGGTATCCGCAACGCGCGCCCGGCGGAGACAATAATTCTGGTTCTCTCAACAAAGCTGAGTTCAGGCTTTCAACAATCCGCGCAGGCCAGTTACTCCGGTTCCGGACGAGGTAAGCTCGTCCCTGACGCTGTCGCAGCGTGTTTGCTTGTCTGACACGCGTCCGTTCGCATGGCCTGCAATCGCGGATAAGAGTTTCTCGCTTTTTTTTGAGAAAGAAGTGCTTTCTGCCTTAATCCTTCAAGTCCGTCATCAAAGGTATCGCCCAATGCCACACCCCGCCACGCTCATCCCCGGTGACGGCATCGGTCCGGAGATCGTGGAGAGCGTGCTCGCCGTCTCGGAGGCGCTCGGCAATCCTTTCATGTGGGAGATGGCGCCGGCCGGGCTGGGCGCCATAGCCACGCATGGTGACCCGCTGCCGCAGAGCACGCTCGACAGCATCAGGAAGAATAAGCTGGCTCTGAAGGGGCCGTTGACGACTCCCGTCGGCGGCGGCTTCAAATCGGTGAACGTGGAACTGCGGCGCGAATTCGAGCTGTTTGCCAACATGCGACCCGCCACTACGCTGATCCCAGGTGGCCGCTACGACAATATCGACATCACGCTGGTGCGCGAAAACCTTGACGGCTTCTACGCGGCCTTCGAGCACTACATGCCGGTGGGTGACGATGCCAAGGCGGTGGCGTTTTCCGCAGGTTTCAACACGCGGGCCGGCTGCCGCCGCATCATCCGGCATGCTTTCGAATACGCGGTGGCGAATGGCCGCAAGAAAGTCACCATAGTACACAAAGCCAACATCCTGAAGGCGCTAACGGGCATATTCCTGGATGCCGCACGTGATATCGCCCCAGAATACGAGGGCCGCGTGGCGATGGATGACCGTATCGTGGATGCCTGCGCTATGCAGCTCGTGCTCAATCCCTGGCAGTTCGACGTCATCGTGACCACCAATCTGTTTGGCGACATCCTCTCGGACCTGATTGCCGGACTGATCGGCGGATTGGGCCTGGCACCTGGCGCCAATATCGGCGCCAACGCGGCGATCTTCGAGGCCGTGCACGGTTCCGCGCCGGACATCGCCGGACGCGGCGTGGCCAACCCGGTAGCACTCCTGCTGGCGCTGGGGTTGATGCTGGACCACGCGGGCGACAAGGCATGCGGTGACCGGCTGCGCGCCGCAATTTACGCGGCCGTGGTGACAGACGAAATACGTACGCGCGATCTGGGCGGAACTGCCGGAACCGCGGACATCACCGCGGGGATAAGACAGCGACTTCGCTAAGGCCATGCTCTCTTGGTGCAAGCACCGTCACCAGCACCGGCTATGCAGACGCGGAAAGGAGACGATAACTGCTTCATCTCGTAGATGACGTGTCTGAAGCTGAGTCAAACAAAACAAGCAGTGCTATCTTGAAAGAGGCTTTCGTCCTCCGGGTGCGCCGCGCGGAGATCTATAACTCAACGGTCCGCGACAGCGCAGCTTCTCTTCCTCGAAAGAGGACCTGGCTGCCGTCTCGCCTCGGCACGGCATCGCTCAGCGCGGCAAAGGCGGCGTCAGGCCGCGCAGCACTTCCAGATCAAACCCGAAATCGAACGCGGAACCATGTGCATCGCGCGCGTGCAGCTTCATCGCGCCGCGCGCCCCGGCATAGGCGCCGGTCCCTCCAGTGACCGCCATGATGGAATCGGCATCGTCGTAAAACGGTCCGTCAACGACGAGCTGTCCCGCTGCGAGCAGGAGAGTGAGGTGACACTCATAGGTTTTCCTTACCACAAGGCGCACGCAGTATCCCTGGTCGGAGCCCAGCCTGCCGGCGTTCGCGGCGTCGAAAATCGGATTGGTGAAAGTGAGCATATCACCCACGTTGTCCGGCGCGTTACCACCGCGCACATGGGTCGAATCCGTCTCTGCGCGTTCCACCAGCTGAAACGTCGCGGCGCGCAGCGGCGTGCAAGCCAGCGTGGTCAGGATGAGCAGTGCGGCCGCCATTCTCATGTGTGGACCTGTCATCAGGGAAAAGACAGCGAGCAGTTCTCCTGGTAAAGAAAACACCAGAGGCGTGTGCTCCTCACGACGGCATCAAAGAGCTGAGAAGCACGCGTGGCTTGCCTCATCTGCGTGTGGCCTGCCGCGCATATCCCGCTGGCGTCTGAAACAAGGACGCCGCCTGCGCTTCGTAACTCACGTGCACCGCTTCCATGAGGGTACGCGCCCCCGCCGTGGCGCGCAACAGGACACCGTCATCCGTATAGCACGCCAGCGTCTCGTGCCCGCGCGTATCCACCGTCCGCCACTCGGTGCAGGGTAGGCCGGCCACGCTGGACGTGGCCACCCGTGTGTAGCCCGCGCCGGCGCCGCGCTGCTCGGCGCTCTGCGGGCTGGGCAGCTCGATGACCTCACGGCTGTCGTCGTGCACCAGGGCCATGCGATGGGCGTCGAAATCCAGCACCATCCAGTTACCGGAGGTAGGCAGATCCACCCGCTGCTGACGATGCGCGGCGGACCAGCGCAGACGCTGCAGCAGGAAAGTGTCCGCAGCGCCGGGCACCGGCACCCGATAGGTCACGTCCACGTCGCGTGTCGGCTGCACCGCCGGCCCCGGCTGGGCCAAAGCCGGACTGGTCAGGACCAGAACCGCCAGTAGAAGCAACCTCACTCGGACCGGCCCATCGCGCCGGCGAGGCCGATGGCGCCACCCGCATCATGGTATCCGTCGGGCAGGCGGAACAGGACGGGCGGCAGCGCGCCGTACGCCACCACGGTGGCGCGCACGGTGCCCAGATCGCCCGATGCGTCCGACGCCATGCCGGCCAGGATCACGCCATCTGGTGTGATGCACGCGCTCGCATGGCCGCGGGGCGAGACCGCGGTCCAATCCGTACAGGCCAGGCCGGCCAGATGACGGTCGCCGCGGCGCTCGAAATGCGCGCCGCGCAGGATGGTCCGCTCTGGGTCGAACCGGCCGATCGCCACGGTATCGTATAATTTGAGCATGGGCAGCAGGATGGCGGCGGTGCCCTCGCGGCGGTCAACCAGCAGGGAGATCGGCAGGCTCTCGCCTGCGACACGCAAATGGAGGCCGCCGGCCTGAACGGACACACGGACCTCGATCGGCGCGTGGTCCCTTGGGATCACGATGTAGTTGACCGTCACGTCACGCGTGGGGACCAGCTGGGGCGCAGCCTGGGCCACCGCACAGGCAAGCAGGAAGGCTGCGGTTCCGAGCAGGGCCGAAACGGCTGGTCTGCTCACCATGCCGCCCTGCATCTGGCCTGCCGCGCGGCGGATGGCGGGAAGTATCCTCATGGGTCAGGGTGCCTCGTCAGCGGTCGCCCGGCACATGGTCGCTGAGGCGCGTCTTGAAAAGAACGCGCCGGCTTTCCGGCAGGCCGATCAACGCCCCAGCTGCGCGAACTCGGCCGCCAGAGCCACCGGTTCCGGATCACCCATCCAGCGTGCCGGCACCCGCGTGGCCGCCTCCAGCATCTGCTTGTAGGCTTCCCGCGCCACTTCGATGGCACCGAACTGCGTCAGGTGGGTGGTCACGAACTGCGTGTCCAGCAGCACGAACCCGCCCAGCCGCAAGCGCGCCACAAGGTGGAGCAAAGCCACCTTGGAGGCGTCGCGCGCCAGGCTGAACATGCTCTCGCCGAAGAACGCGCCGCCCAGCACCACGCCGTACAGTCCGCCCACCAGCGCCCCCTCCAGCCACACCTCTATGCTGTGCGCGCTGCCGCGTGCGTGAAGCGCGGTGAACAGGCGCTCGATGTCGCGGTTTATCCAGGTGTCCTCGCGGCCCTCGGCAGGTGCGGCGCACAGCGAGATGACGGAGGCGAAATCCTGGTCGGCGGTTACGGTGAAGCCGCCATTGGCCAAGGTGCGGCGCAGCCGCCGCGGCACGTGGAAGCCGTCCAGCGGCAATATGCCGCGCTGCTCGGGGTCCAGCCAGTACAGCCGGTCGCCACGGCGCGTCTCCGCCATCGGAAACAGGCCGGCCTTGTAGGCGCGCAGCATCAGATCTGGCGTGACGTCGAAGTGCCGCCTGGACATGCAAGGCAGTTTGGCGAAAGCATGGCGGGACCGCTAGGGGGGAACACAGCCAGAAATCCACCATCGGGAGGACCAGAACCCCTCCTCCCGGCGCTGCCGCAACCGGCGGCGGCTTACGGGAAGTTTTTTGCTTCTTTTTCTGCAAAAAGAAGGCCTTTCTTCCTTGCCCAGGAAAGGAACCAGCCATGGACATCCACGACAGCCCTCAGCACCGCCCGCTGCGCTTCGACAAGCCCCTGCGCGGCCGTATCTACGACAGCATAGCAGAGACAATCGGCAACACCCCGCTCGTCCGCATCCCCCGCATCACCCGCGAGGACGACATCCAGGCCGACATCTGCCTGAAGCTGGAGTTCTACAACCCGACCTCCAGCGTGAAGGACCGCATAGGCGTCAACATGATCCTGGCCATGGAGGCGGCTGGCAGCATCGCGCCGGACAGCGTGATCGTCGAGCCCACCTCCGGCAACACAGGTATCGGCCTGGCCTTCATGTGCGCCAGCCGCGGCTACAAGCTGATCCTGACCATGCCGGAGAGCGTCTCCGTCGAGCGCCGCAAGATGCTGGCGTTCCTCGGCGCCCAGCTCGAACTCACGCCGAAGGCCGCCGGCATGAAGGGCGCCATCGCGCGCGCCGACGCGTTGCTGACCACCATCCCGCACGCCGTCAGCCCGAACCAGTTCGCCAACACCGCCAACCCGGAGATCCACCGCAACACCACCGCCGAGGAGATCTGGCACGATACCGCGGGCCAGGTGGATGCGGTGGTCAGCGGCGTCGGCACCGGCGGCACGCTGACCGGGGTGGGCCAGGTCCTGAAGTCCCGCAACCCCGCTTTGCGCATGGTCGCCGTAGAACCCGAAGCCAGCCACGTCCTGTCTGGCGGCGACCCCGGCCCGCATCCGCTGCAGGGCATAGGCGCCGGCTTCGTGCCGCAGGTGCTGCAGACCGGCCTGATCGACGAGGTGATGCAGGTGGGCAACGAGGAGAGCTTCGCCGCCGCCCGCCGCCTGGCCCGAAGCGAGGGCATCCCCGCCGGCATATCGTCTGGCAGCGCCCTCGTCGCCACCTTGCGCCTGGCCAGCCGCCCGGAGATGGCCGGCAAGCGCATCGTGACGATCATTCCGTCCTTCGCCGAGCGGTACATCTCAACAGCGCTGTTCGAGGGCCTCTGAGTGTCGGTCCGCCAACACGCGCCGGACGGACGGACGGCCCGCCATTCCTGCGGTTTGGTGCTCAGGGTCCAGACGGAGGCGGCACCCCGGGCCCCGCGGTGCCGCGCTGCCTGACGCGCCAGCTAAGTTTCCGGACGGACACTGACCGGCGTGGATACCGCCCACCGCCGGTTCGCGCTGCGAATGATCCCGTACGGCGTTCACGTCGTAACGGCTGTGGATGCCGACGGCCGCCCGGTCGCGGCGACCGCGCACTGGGTGACGCAGACGTCGTTCGAACCGCCGCTGGTCACCGTGGCTCTCCCGGCCGACGGTGCGGCCTATGCCGCCATACGCGCAACCAACTGCTTCGCACTGCACATGCTGGGGCGCGACGACGCGGCCGAAGCGCTGGCCTTCGCTGTCCGGCCGGCGGTGCTCGAGGGACAGACGCTGTCGGGCTGGGGGTTCGCGCCCTCCCGCTTCAGCGGCCTGCCGCTGCTGAACGACGCACCGGCCGTGCTGGAGCTGGCGGTACGCGCGGTGCTGGAGTTCGGCGACCATCACCCGGTGATCGCCGAGGTTGTGGAGGCGCATGTGCGTCTGCCGGAGCAGGAGCGGCCGGACGCGATGGTCTTGCACCTGCGGGAACTGGGCGAGACGATTTTCTACGGCGGGTAGGAGGTCAAGAGCACGGCACGCGAACTAGTTTGAAAAGGTAGTCGGACAACAAGCAACGCCCCTTTTGAGAAGAACCAGACTTTTGTCTTCCTCGGGCGCGCTTAGCGACGGCGGACGCTTCAGCATTCCGCGACAGCGCAGGTAGACGCGTTTTGCTTCCTTTCCGAACAAGGCGACCTGCCTTCCCTGCGTCGCCGTCCCGCCCTTCATCGCCGCAGACCGTCGAACCCGCAGCGCGATGCCCCTCCCAGGCCAGGGGCTTGCCCGATCACTGGGCGCGCAGGGCGACGCTCCTGCCGCCAGGCCAGCCCTGTCTTCCCAGCCTTTCACACCCGAACTTGACCCTCCGCCGCCTTTCCGCCATGCAGCCCGCCGCACGCGCGCGGCCCGTTCCCGGGCAATGCCGCAAGCCGTGTAGCACCTCCCGCCCACCTCTTCTGCCAACGCCCTTCTCTTCTGCCAACGGATGACAAGACACATGCGCGACAAGGGTGACTTCCTGTTCACATCCGAATCGGTCTCCGAAGGCCACCCGGACAAGGTCGCCGACCGCATCAGCGACACCGTGCTCGACGCGTTCCTGGAAGCCGACCCGCTCGCCCGCGTCGCCTGCGAGACCATGGTCACCACCAACCGCATCATCCTGGCCGGCGAGACGCGCGGCCCCGCCTCCGTCACCCCCGAACACCTCATGCACCTGGCCCGCGAAGCGGTGCGTGACATCGGCTACGACCAGGACGGCTTCTCCTGGCGCCATGCCAGCGTCGAATGCCACCTGCACGCGCAGAGCAGCGACATCGCGCAAGGCGTGGACAGCGCCGGCAACAAGGACGAGGGCGCCGGCGACCAGGGCATCATGTTCGGCTATGCCACCACGGAAACGCCCAGCCTGATGCCGGCGCCGATCCACTATGCGCATTTGGTGCTGCGCACCATCAGCGAGTTGCGACGCGCCGGCGACAGCCGCGTCGCCGGCCTGCTGCCTGACGCCAAGAGCCAGGTCACCCTGCGCTACGTGGACGGCAAGCCGGTGGGTGCCACCTCGGTGGTGCTTTCCACCCAGCACGAGGCCGGCATGAGCCAGCCGGACATTCACGCCGCCGTCCGCCCGCTGATCGCCGAGGCGCTCCCGGAGGGCTGGATGTGCGCCGACGACGAGCTCTACATCAACCCCACGGGCAACTTCGTCATCGGCGGACCGGATGGCGATTGCGGCCTCACGGGGCGCAAGATCATCGTGGACACCTACGGCGGCGCCGCCCCGCATGGCGGCGGCGCGTTCTCCGGCAAGGACCCCACCAAGGTGGACCGTTCGGCCGCCTACGCGGCGCGCTACCTCGCCAAGAACGTGGTCGCCGCCGGCCTGGCTGAACGCTGCACCCTGCAGATCAGCTACGCGATCGGCGTGGCGCATCCGCTGTCCGTATACGTGGAACTGCACGGCACCGGCCAGGACGTGGACGAGGCGCATCTGGAGCGCACCTTGCGTGAGATGATGAACCTTTCGCCCCGCGGAATACGCGAGCACCTGAAGCTGAACGCGCCGATCTACGTGCCGACCAGCTCTTACGGGCATTTCGGGCGAGAGGCGGAAGGGGCGTTTTTCACCTGGGAAAAGACCGATCTCGTGTCCGACCTGCGGTCTGCGTTTGGGCGGTAGAGGCAGCAGCAAGCATGAGCTCTGCCTTAACCCTGCTGGGACCGTAGGCCCCGGACCCCAATCCGTTATCTAATCATAACAAAAAGGCCTCAGGGACGACTGTTGTAAGAGTCCGTTTGAGAACGTGGTCTGGCCTGCCAGCTGGCGCGTTTGCGCAAGCACCAAAGCGGCGTTGCCGCTGGGCAATGCGCACCGGAGCACAGCGAAAGCGCGTCAGATGGCCACCGGGACGCGTGTTCAAACGGACTCTAAGCGTGGTCCGGGAGCGTCACGCTTGAACGTGCCGCGCACGACGCCCCCGGCCTTGCTACCTGCGCCAGGCGATCCCCCCATCCACCACCAGCGTCCCGCCCACCACATAATCCCCCGCGCGCGACGCCAGATACACCGCACTTCCCGCCATGTCCTCCTTGGTCCCGACACGCCCCGAAGGAACGATCTTCGACACCTCGTCGGCATGGTCGCGCGCCAGCTTGTTCATGTCCGACGCAAACGCTCCCGGTGCGATCGCGTTGACTACGATGTTGTCCTCGATCAGTCGCAGCGCCATCCGCTTGGTCAGGTGTATCAGCCCGGCCTTGCTCGCGGCGTAGGAATACGTCTCCTGCAGGTTGACGGAGATGCCGTCCACCGAGGCGATGTTGATCACCTTGGACGGCTTGTCCTGTGTGGCATTCGCGCGTAGCGCGGCGTGCAGCGCCTGGGTCAGGAAGAACGGCGTCTTCACGTTGAGGTCCATCACCTTGTCCCAGCCGGCCTCGGGGAACGTGTCGAACGACTCGCCCCAGGCGGCGCCGGCGTTGTTGACGAGGATGTCCAGCGTCGTCTCGTGTTCCAGATACTGCGCGGCCATCGCGCCCGCGCCCGCGGCACCCGAGCAGTCGCCGACCAGGGCTGTGCAGGTGCCCAAGGCGGACAGCCGTTCCGCCGTGGCCAGGCAGGCAGCCGCCTTGCGCGCGGTGATGTACACGCGGGCGGCGCCGGCGCGCAGGAAGCCTTCCGCAATCATCTCGCCTATCCCGCGTGATCCGCCGGTGACGAGCGCCACGCGTCCCGCCAGCGAAAAATAGTCCAGCATGCCGCCTCTCTTTGGTTGTTCGCTTCGGGATACAGGCAGACACGCGCGAGGCCAAACGGCCCGCCCGTGCGCCCGAACGTGAAGCGGCCGTGCGCGGCATGGGTGAACCAGGGGTCATGAAGCTTGTTTCACCGCCATGCCGGTGGAACGTTCACCCATGCGCTCTTAATGCAACACGCAAGCGGCACCCCGCTGACCATCAGCAAATCAGAAGGACCTGCGTATGACACGATTCTCCCGCAAGACGGTCGGCCGAACCCTCGGCGCCGCGCTGCTCGCCACCTCGGCGCTCGGCAGCCTGGCCCTGGTCGGCGCGCCGAACAGCGCGCTGGCGCAGGCGGACGTGGCCCAGCCCAAGCCGGGCGCCATCGACCCCGGCTCGGTCAGCCACCCGCTGCCGGATTTCGTCAGCCTGGTGAACCGGGTCAAACCTGCGGTCGTCTCCATCACCAGCCACATACAGCCTGAGGCCGACGAGGAGCAGGGCGGCGGTATGCCGGGCTTCGGCCATGGCGGCGGCCAGGGTCAGGGGTTTCCGTTTCCGTTCCCCTTCGCCATGCCGCAGCAGCAGCAGCACCGCACCGTGGAAGCGCGCGGCTCGGGCTTCCTGATCGACTCCAACGGCACGATCGTCACCAACAACCACGTGGTGAACGGCGCCAAGACGGTCTCCATAACCATGGATGACGGCACCGTCCTGCCGGCCCGCGTGATCGGCCACGACAAGGCCAGCGACCTCGCCGTGCTGAAGGTGAAGGCAAACCATCCGCTGCCGTTCATCAACCTGGGCGACAGCAACGCCGCCCAGCCCGGCGCCTGGGTGGTTGCCGTGGGCAACCCGTTCGGCCTGGGCGGCACGGTCACCGCCGGCATCGTCAGCGCCCGCGGACGCGACATCGGCGAGGGCAGCTATGACAGCTTTATCCAGACCGACGCCGCGATAAACCAGGGCAACTCCGGCGGCCCGCTGTTCACTCAGGACGGCCGCGTGGTCGGCATCAACAGCAACATCATCTCGCCCAGCGGCGGCAGCATAGGCATCGGCTTCGCCATACCGTCCAACACAGTCAAGAGCGTTGTGGCCCAGCTCGAGAAGTCCGGTCACGTGACCCGCGGCTATATCGGCGTGCAGGCGCAGGCGGTGAACGCCGCCATGGCCAGCGCGCTCGCTCTGCCGTCCGGCGGCACGGAGGATCGCGGCGCCCTGATCGCCAGCGTGGAGGCGGACGGCCCCGCCGCGCATGCCTCGCTGCAGCCGGGCGACGTGATCACCGCAGTGAACGGGCAACGCATCGCCAACCCGCGCGAGCTCGCCATCAACGTCAGCCAGGTGCCGCCAGGCAGCCATGCGCAGCTCGCCATTCTGCGCAACGGCCACCCGCAGATGCTGGACGTGACGGTCGGCACTCTGCCCACCGACGGCAGCGGCCACAGCGCGGCCGTGGCCAGCAACGAAAGCCAGGGCCTGGGCGTGGCGCTGTCCGGCATCACGCCGAACCTGCGCCAGCAGCTCGATCTGCCGGAAGGGGCGCGTGGCGCGGTGATCACCGAGGTGAAGCCGGGCTCTGCCGCCGACCAGGCCGGCCTGCAGCCGGGCGACGTGATCACCGGTGTGGGCGACCATACCGTCGGCAGCACGGCCGAGGCGTCGCACGCGATACGCGAGCAATTGCACAACAATCAGGCGGTGGCGCTGCGTATCCTGCGCAACGGACAGCCGGTGTTCGTGGCGGTGGCGCCTGCGGATACCCAGGGTGGCGATACGCAGGACGACGGGAACGGGTAAGGCAAGCAGGCCCAGCTTCCTGGTCTGAACCCGCCTCCTGTTCTCAAAGAGGCAGAGCTCCCTGTCGGCGATCCAGCGGCCGCCGGCAGGGAGCGGCGTTCCGTCTACACCAGGATTGTCTGCCGTCCTCTACTCAACCCCGGCCTCCACCTTGACCCGTTCGCCTGGCGCCGCGGCAGACCGGCTCTGCGTTCCCCAGTTCCGCTGACCGGTCAGGAACACGAACCAGCCCAGCGCCGCGCCGACATGGCGAAACACCTGGAAGGTGAACGGCTCGATCACCGACGCTACGAACGCTGGCAACAGGCGTCCGCCACGGTCGTCACCCGTCCAGCGCCGGTAGAGCACCACCGACCACAAATGGAAGCTGAGATCGATGCCGATCTTGCCCGCCATGATCCCGGCGGCCGGCAGCAGCACGCCGATTCGGCCGGTGACCAGGAACCAGAAGAGCAGGCCGAGCGCGGTAAGCCCGTAGATGGGCTGGAACGTGTCCGCCGCCTTCACCGGCAACATCGCCAGGCCGAGCCAGCCATAGCGCGGGTTGCCGACCATGTCCCGATACCAGAGCTGGGTTTGCAGGAAGCCGCCGAACCAGCGCCGGCGCTGGCGCAAAAAGGCGCCGGCAGAGCCGGGTGCGTCGGTGATGGCGCGCGCCCGCCCGAGCACGGCGCTGCGCCAACCACGCTTGTTATGGGCTGAAAAACGAAGCAGGCGGTGGATGAGTTCGTAGTCTTCCACCAGGCAATCGGTATCGAAGCCGCCCACCTCCACCACCGCCGCGCGGCGGAACCCGGCAAACGCGCCGGAGATCAGCAGCAGGCTGTTCAGCCGGCTCCAGGCGTAGCGGCTGAGGAAGTTGCGTATGTACTCGTACGTCTGGAACCACTCGAAGAAACGCCCGCTGAACCCCGGACCACAGAGCGGCGTCAGCACGCCGGTCGCCGCCACCAGCGCCGGGTCGGCCCGGAACGCCTGCCGCATGGCACCGATCGCCCCCGGGTGGAGCAGCGTGTCGGCATCCACCGTCAGCAGGATTTCCGTCCTGACTTGGGTGAGCGCCTGGTTCAGCGCCGCGGCCTTGCCGCCATGCGGCAGGCGCAACCAGCGCAGGCTGGGGTGGCTGGCGGACGCGCCGATCGTGCCCAGCGCCGGCGATGCCAGCCCGTAGGCCGACAGCAGCGCCGCTGTGCCGTCGCTGGAGCCATCGTCGGCGACGATGATCTGGTCGGGCGGGTCCTGCTGCGCGAACAGCGCGTCCAACGTGCGGGGCAGGATGCCTGCCTCGTTATGCGCGGCCACCAGCACGCCCAGGCTGACAGGCGCGCCGCCCGCCTCTTGCGGCAGAGGCCGCAGCAGCCGCCAGCTCTGCCAGGCGACGAACCCGAGCAGCACCGTGTCGTATCCCACATAGACCATGCCTGTGGCCCAGGCGAACACGCCGCCGCCGCCGAACGCGCGCGCCAGCAGCACCACCCACAACAGCAGCACGGCGCCGTGGATCATCACGGTCGCCACCGGCGTGGCAGGATGGGTGCGCCGGGGAGAGGCCGCGCGGAACGCCTGGTCGAGAGTCTGGGTCAGGGGACGGGTTCCGGATAGTGAGCCTTGGGACGGCGGGTTGCCTATGGCAAGGTGGTGCCGGCGTTGCCGCTGTGCAGCGCCGTGCCAGCTAACATCACGCCACGCCGCTTGTTTCTTTCGCCAGGAGGCTGCCCTGTCCGCCACCATTCTCTCCGGCCCTGCCGCCCACCCCCGAACGGCGCGCTACACGCGGCTTGCCATGGTGTTCCACTGGCTCGTGGCACTGGGCATAGCCTGCCAGTTCCTGATCATCTGGACGGTGGACAGCCTGCCGAAAGATGCCGAGCGGCCGATGATCAACCTGCACAAATCCATCGGCCTGACCGTGCTCGGCCTGGCTATCATGCGTTTGCTGTGGCGCTACGCGAATCCGCCGCCGGCCATGCCTGACGACTACAGGCCCTGGGAGCGCCTGCTGGCGCACGCCGCGCATTACAGCCTGTACGCGCTCATCTTCCTGATGCCGATCACCGGCTGGATACATGACAGCGCCTGGAAAGGCGCCGCTGCCAACCCGCTCAGGCTGTACGGCGTGATCCCGTGGTTCCGCCTCGGCTTCATCAAGGACCAGGACCCGGCGACCAAGCAGCAGATACACGACACGTTCGCCCAGATACACGGCGCGCTCGGTTGGGTGCTGCTGGCGCTCATCGCGTTGCACGTTGCGGGCGCGCTCAAGCATCAGTGGCTGGATCGCAAGCCGGAACTGCAGCGCATGCTGCCGGGATGAGCAGGCGCGTTGTTGTTCGAGGCGACAAGCAAACTCATTGACCTCGCCGCCAAAACGCGCAAGCCGGCCCGCAGCAACCCGGCTGCCGCAGAGGCGGGGTAGTGGACGTTTCTCGACCTCGCGAAACGCGACCGCTTGCCTTTTAGGCCCTCCGGAAACACCAGTACATCGGCACCCGCCCTGCCCGTAGCGCCTTGGCCTCGTACCGCGTCGCGGGCCACCCGTCAGGGCGCGCCGTAACCGCTTGCCCGTCTGTGAACAGCGACTGCGCCTGCATGACCTCGCCCACCCACGCCTGATATGTCGGGTCGTCGCTCGCCAGACGCCACTCCGCGCCCGGCTTCATGCGGCTGGCCACCAGCTTCACCGTCTCGGGATGCACGAACCGCCGCTTGGCATGGCGTGCCTTCGGCCACGGGTCGGGAAACATCAGGAACAGGCGGTCCAGGCTCGCCTCCGGCAGCGCACGCAGCAGCGCGCGCGCGTCATCCGGCCAGACACGCAGGTTGGGCGGCAACGGCGCATCCGCCTCGCCACCCTCCGGCACGAGTGCTGCCAGTAGCGAGCAGAGGCCCTGCTCGAACACTTCACAGGCGATCAGGCCGGCCTGCGGGTTGAGCGTTATCTGGGCGCGGCTGTGCTCGCCGCCGCCGAAGCCCACTTCCACCCAGGTCTGGGTGATGCCGGCGCCGAACGGCTCGCCCGGCGTGCAGGCGAGGCGCGGCAACGTCACGTCGAGCAGCTTCTGCTGGCGCGGCCGTAGCGCGTGGGTGCGCTGACGGCCGTACAGACGGTCGGGAGGTGGCTTCATCGCGGGAACAAAGGCCAGCTTTTTTGAAAAGAAGCAAAAACTCCTCCCACATGCCGGTGCTGCGGCGAGACCTGTCCCGCAGCCCCCCGGTTCCCTGGGGCAGGTGCCAGCGGCGGAACTACTTGCTCCTTCTTGTTCAGGTAAGGACTGCTTGCTTCCTAACGCGCGCAGATACGATCGTACAACATCACCCGCGCCCCCGGCATCGGCCGGTGCCGCGCGCCGAACGCGTCGCGCGTTAGAAAATGGCCGGTCAGGCGCAGCCCGTCCTGCAAATCCGCGGGGTCCGGCTTCGCACCGCCGGCCAGGAACGGCGGCAACCGCAGCAGGCGCTCGCGCCAGGCGCCGGCCGCGTCCTCGCACACGGCGCGGCCGGTTTTGGGAGAGACGTAGGCCAGGCCCTCCGACGCACCCGTCACCGCGCAGCGTGTCAGGTCCAGGCCGAAGCCGAGGTCAGCCAGCAGGCCGAGCTCCCAGGTGATCAGCTCTGCCACATCCAGGTGCACGATCAGGTGCAGCAGGCCGCGGAAGACCCGCGGGTGCGCCTCGCGTTCCGGCAGCGCGCCTTCAGCCACAGCGCAGGCGGCCGAGAGTATGGCAAGCGGCAGCGCGTCCTGCATTGCGAGCGCTGCGCCGGCATGCACCAGTTCGGCGGTGTAGCTGCCGAGCTGGTCGGACAGCCGCGCCACCCACCTGGCCTCCACCAGGTTGCCCGCCTGCC
>CAHJWU010000012.1 GCA_903643085.1 Rhodospirillales bacterium | reverse complement strand
CGCGGCGCGGGCGTGCCGGTTCACCTCCGCCACGCCGCCCCGGCAGCGCCAGATCAGATCCGGCGCCATGCCGATCACGGAGTAGCGGCCGCGCGCCGAGCCGCCCTCTATGCTCTCCAGCAGAAACGCGTTTGGCTGGCTGGCGGCGAGCTTGAGAAACGCGGCCACTGGCGTGGTCAGGTCCGCCACGCCGCGCCAGAACGCCACGCGCGCCGTGCCCGCCGCCTCGGAGCCTGCCCTGTCACCTCGGGTTGCCGCCGCGGCGGCGGCTTCGAGGTTGATCACTCCCCCGGCTGCGCCAGCAGCGCCTGTATGGCCTGGCCATGTATCACCGGGTTGGCCGCGTCGCGCACCGCCGTCGCGTAGAGCTGCAGGTAGTCGTCGTGCAACGCGCTGCGCAGGCCGTCCTGCGCCTGGGTCATGGCCAGCGTGTCGCCCTTCGGGTCCGCCGGAATGATCTCGGCCAGTTGCGCCACCAGGAAGCCGGTGCTGGTCTCCACCATGGTGGCCTCGCCCGGCTTGAGCGTGAACAGCGTGTGCGCCAGTTCGGCCGAGATGGCGCCGGCCGGCTGGTCGCGTTGCAGCGCCGGCGAGCGCGTCACCTGCAACCCGCTGCCCCAGGCCGCATTTGCCAGGCTCTGGCCGCCCTTGACCACGCCGAGTATGCGCGCCGCCTCGCTCTCCTGGCCGTGCCGCATCTGGTCGGCCTGCCAGTCGGCCAGCACCCGCGCACGCACCGACTCGAACTGCTGGCGGGCAGGTGGGGTGATGCTGTCCACGCTGACTGCATACCAGATGTGGTCCGGCCCTTCCGTCGGCTGGATCGGGTCGCCCTTGTTCATCTTGAACGCCGCATCGATGATCTGCTGGCGCGCCGCGCCCGCCGCGGGGATCGGCGCCGGCTCGCCTTCCTGCGTGCGCCCTTGCGGGTCCAGCGTGCCTTCGGCCCCCGCAGCCCCCAGATCTGCCGGAACCTCGTCGATCTTGGCGCCGCCGGCGAACACGTCCTGCAGCTTCTGCGCGCGCGCCTCGATCACATCGAGCGCCTTTTCGCCTGACACCTTGCCGCGTATGGTGTCCTTTAACGACCCGAAGCTGGGGTTCTTCGCCGGCGTGATGCTGACCACGCGCAGCACGTAGCTCCCCAGCGGTTCGGTGATCGGCCCAAGCACCGCGCCGGCGGTGGCGGAGAACGCTGCCCTGGCCAGCTCCGGCGAGGGCACTTCCTGCACCGTCGCGTCGTCCAGGGCGACCGCGCTCGCCTTGTCCGTCTTGGCCGTTGCCTGGATTGCATCCCAGGTGGCGCCATTGCGCCATTGCGCGGCCAGGCTGGCGGCGGCCGCGGCCGAGCCGGCGGTGAGTACCTGCAGCGACCGTTTCTCCGGCGCCACGTAGTCCGCCTTGTGTGCCTCGAACCACGCCTGCATCTCGGCGTCGCCGACCGTCAGGCCGCGGCCTATGCTGTCGGGCGACAGGATCACCGCCTTGATGTGACGGTACTCCGGTGCGGTGTAGCGGGCGGCGTTGTTGTCATAGTAGCGGCGCAGCACCGTCTCGGGCGGGGCCGGCGGCAGCGCGCGGCCGGCAAACGGCAGGGTCACCACATCCGCCCGGCGCTTCTCGTTGAGGTAATGAAACACCAGGCCGGTCAGGATCTGCGAGGGGCCGGCCGAGGCGGCCACGCTCTGCAGCAGCTGGTTCTGCGCGATGTCGGCCCGCACCAGCTCCAGGAAATGCGCGCGGTTCATGTTGTTGCTGGCGAGTGCGGCGGTAAGCACCGGCTCGCTGAACTTGCCGTCCGGGCCCTGGAAATCCGGCATGGCGTAGACGGCCGCGCGCACTGCCTCGTCGGGCACCACCACGCCCATGAGCTGCACCTGGCTGGCCAGCGCCTCCTGAGTGACCAGCTTCTGTATCGTCTGGCGCGCCACTTGGGTGCGCATCTGCGGCGGCACCTGGCTGGGGTCAGGCAGGCGCTCGGCCAGGTGGCGCAGGCTCGCCTGGTACTCCGCCATGAATTGCTGCGGCGTGATCTCGCGGCCCTGCACGGTGGCCACCGCGCCGCTGCCCGCGCCCAAATTGCGTACCACGTCGGCGATGCCCCAGGTGGCGAACGAGCCGACCAGGATGAGAAAGAACACCCGGGCGGGCCAGGTGCCGGCAAACTTGCGGAAGGCGGAAAGCATGGGGGGTCCGGGCTGTTTGCCGGCATCATAGGGCGGGGTGGGCGGGCAGGCAAAGTGCGCGGCGATGAACTAAGGAAGCAAGCAAGCAGTTCTTTTTTGAAAAAAAGAACCAAAAAACTTTTATCTCTGTTGGGGGCGCTGTGTTGCCGCGTGCGTCTCAGCACTCCGCACTGCGCAGATAAAAGCTTTTTGTTTTTTTTCGAAAAAGAAGGCCTTTCTGCCCTCAGGCCAGCGTCACCACAACAGGCACATGATCGGACGGCGTATCCTCCGCCCGGGCCTGCTTGTCCGGCACAGCGGAGACCAGGCGTTCGGCCACGGTGGGCGCTAGCAGCGCGTGGTCGATGCGCAGGCCGCGGTTCCTGGCCCAGCAGCCGGCCTGGTAGTCCCAGAATGTGTATACCGCGCCTTCTGGCCGCATCGCGCGCACGCCGTCCGTGAGGCCTGACCAGATCATCGACCAGTAGCGCGCGCGGGTCTCGGGGCGGACCAGGGCGTCATCGCTGGGCAGCACGCCCGGGGCGAAGTCGATGTCTTCTGGGCAGACGTTGTAGTCGCCCAGCAGCATGAGCGGCTCGTCCTCGGCGAGCAGGGCGGCGGCGTGGGCGGCCAGGCAATCCATCCAGGCCAGCTTGTAGGCGTAGCCGGATGCCCCGTTGGAATTGCCGTTCGGCAGGTAGAGGTTGCCCACGCGCAGGCCGGCGAACAGCACTTCGAGGTAGCGGGCCTGCGCGTCGTCGTCCGGCAAGCCGGGCAGGCGGATCAGGCGTACATCAAGCGGCGCGCGGGCCAGGGCGGCCACGCCGTTGAAGCCTTTCTGGCCGACGATTGCGCTGTGCCAGCCGCGCTCGGCGAAGACGGGGGGAAAGTGCTGGGCTTCGCACTTGATCTCCTGAAGCAGCAGGAGGTCCGGCGTGTTGGCGTCCAGCCAACGGCAGATGTTGGCTTCGCGGGCGCGTATGCCGTTGACGTTCCAGGTGGCGACCTTCAGCACGGTCAGTCGATGGAGAAGCTGGTTCCGCAGCCGCAGGCGCTGGTGGCGTTCGGGTTGCGCACGGTAAAGTAGCTGCCCATCAGCTCGTCGGCATAATGCAGCTCGGCGCCGCCCAGGAGGTCCAGGCTGGTGGGGTCCACCACGACCCGGGCGGCCCCGCGCTCGATGACCAGATCGTCCGGAGCCACGATGTCGTCGAGATCGAACCTGTACTGGAAGCCGCTGCAGCCGCCGGCGAGCACCGCCACGCGCAAAGCGGCCGGGCGGCCCTCCGCGGCGACGATCTCGGCGACGCGGGACAAAGCGCGGTCGGTGACTGAGAAGCTCATGGCGAGGGATATAGGCGGGCGGGGGGCGGAAAGGAAGGACGGGCTTGCCGGCTTGCGGCGTCCTCGCCATGCCGCTGCGCGGCGCGCGGTGTCGCCGGCTGACAGGCCGATGCCGGAATCGCCAGGCAAACTGCGCGGCGCAGGGTCCTGATCCTTGGTATTCTCGCCTGGCGTGCGGGGGTGTGGCCGGGCGCTCTCCTGCCTCGTCGTCCAAATCACGGCTTGCGCGGTCCTGCGATGGCGGGCGACGGCAGGATTTCAGCGGGCCTTGACGCAGGCGTCCGGAGCAAAAGTTTTTTGCTTCTTTTTTCCAGGAAAGAAGTGCTTCTCCCTCCCCGAATGCCCCTAGCCGAATACGCTGTCCGCGCCGAGACCTCGCGCGGGCGCCTGCATCACGAGCCGGAAGCTTCCACGCGAAGCCCGTGGCAGCGCGACAGGGACCGGGTGATACACAGCTCGGCGTTTCGCAAGCTGCAATACAAGACGCAGGTCTTCGTCAACCACGTGGGTGATTTCTACCGCACGCGACTGACGCACAGCCTGGAGGTGGCCCAGATCGCCCGCTCTATCGCCCGCGAGCTGCGGCTGGACGAGGACCTGACCGAAGCGCTGGCGCTGGCGCATGATCTGGGCCACCCGCCGTTCGGCCATGCCGGCGAGGATGCGCTGAACGCGAAGATGAAGCCGTTCGGCGGGTTCGACCACAACGCGCAGACGCTGCGCGTGGTGACGCGGCTGGAATCGCGCTATGCGGCATTCGACGGGCTGAACCTGACGTGGGAGACGCTGGAAGGGCTGGTCAAGCATAACGGGCCGCTGGCCAGGCCGCCGGCCTACATCGCGGCCTACAACGCGCGGCAGGACATGATGCTCGGGACGCATGCGTCGGCCGAGGCGCAGGTGGCGGCGATGAGCGACGACATCGCCTATCACAGTCACGACCTGGATGACGGGATGCGTTTCGGGCTGTTCGGGCCTGCCGACATCGCGCACCTGCCGATCGTGGGCGAGGCGCTGGCCGAGGCGAGGCGTGCCAGCCTGGACGTGCCGCCGCAGCGTCTGCGGCACGAGACGATACGCCGGATCATCCACGTGCTGGTGAGCGATCTGGTGGTCGAGACGCAGTCGCGCCTGGCGGTGCTGGCGCCGGACAGTGCCGACAGGATCAGGCAAGCGAGGAAGCCGGTGGTCGGGTTCTCGCCGCGCGTGGCGGAGGCGAACCACGCGATCAAGGAGTTCCTGCGCGCGCGCATGTACCGGCACTGGCGGGTGAACCGGATGACGTCGAAAGCGCGGCGGCTGACAGAGGAGCTGTTCGCTTTGTTGCATGCCGATCCGGCAACGTTGCCTGATGGCTGGCGGGCGCAGGCGGGCGAGGGGCAGCCGGCGCAGGCCGCCGGCGTGGTGTGCGATTACGTGGCGGGGATGACGGACAGGTTTGCGCAGGAGGAGTACAAGCGATTGACGGACATTTCGATGCCCGGGTGAGCAAGTAAGCAAAGGCCTTAGTTTTAAAAAAGAAGGCCCGGCTTCCTGCCCTTTGCTCACGCCACCCCCGCGCGCTACGATCAGGCCCATGCGCATTCTCCAGGCCATGCCTTCTCTAAGCCTCCTGCTCGCCAGCACGGCCGCCCTGGCCGCCGACCCCGCGCCTGTCGCCTCAAGCGGCGGCATGGTCGTCTCCGCCCAGCATCTGGCCTCCGACGCGGGTGCTGCGGTGCTTCGCCAGGGCGGCAACGCGGTCGATGCCGCCGTGGCGGTAGGCTACACGCTGGCGGTCACCTACCCAGAGGCGGGCAATCTGGGCGGCGGCGGTTTCATGGTGATACGCCTGGCAAACGGGCACAGCACGTTCATCGATTTCCGCGAGCACGCGCCGCTGGCAGCCACCGCGAACATGTTCCAGGACGCGCAGGGCCGCGTGATACCGGGCAAGAGCACCGAGGGGTGGGCCTCGGTGGGCGTGCCAGGCTCGCCGGCGGGGCTCGAATATGCCCGGGTGCATTACGGCACGCTGGGCCGCGCGGTGCTGATGGCGCCGGCGATCCATCTGGCCAATTTCGGCTTCCCGCTGACCCAGGGAGATGCCGGCATCTTTCAGGTGGCGACGCCGCCGCTCAGGGCGGACCCCACCGCGGCGGCGATCTTCCTGCGCAGCGGCGCGCCGCTGCAGCCGGGTGACCGGCTGACCCAGCCGGACCTGGCGAAATCCCTGACGCTCATCAGCCTGCAGGGGCCAGACATGGCGTTCTATCACGGGCCGATCGGCAAGCTGATCGCCGAGGCGGACCACGCCGGCGGCGGATTGCTGACGCAGGCGGATTTCGCATCCTACAAGGTGCGCGAGATGGCGCCGGTGCAATGCACCTATCGCGGCTACACGATCGATTCCGCGCCGCCGCCAAGCTCCGGCGGCGTGACACTCTGCGAGATGTTGCAGATAGTGCAGGGCTACGATCTCAGGAGCATGGGGTTTCACTCCGCCGCCGAAATCCATGTGCTGGTCGAGGCGATGCGCCGCGCCTATGTCGACAGGAACAACCGGCTGGGCGATCCGGACTTCATCGAGAACCCGGTGGCCGAGCTGATCAGCCCGGCGCATGCCGCCGAGATGCGCCGCACGATCGCGCCGGAGCAGGCGACGCCGACAAGCGCGCTGAAGGTGCCGGACGCGTCCAAGGCCTTGGTGAAGGAAGGCCGCCAGACGACGCAATACTCCGTGGTGGATTCGGCGGGCAACGCGGTCTCCGTGACGTACACGCTGAACAACTGGTTCGGGTCGGACCGCGTGGCGCCGGGAACAGGCATCGTGCTGAACGACGAAATGGACGATTTCACCTCCAAGCCGGGCGTGCCCAACATGTTCGGGCTGGTGCAGGGCGTGGCCAACGCGGTGGCACCGGGCAAGACGCCGCTCAGCTCGATGTCGCCCACCATCGTCAGCCGCGACGGCAAGCTGGTCATGGTGGTGGGCTCGCCAGGCGGCTCGCGCATAATCACGATCACCGCGGAGGCGATCATCAACGTCATCGACCACGGCATGACGGTGCAGGAGGCGATCGACGCGCCGCGCATACACATGCAGGGCACGCCCGACGTGGTCGAGGTGGAGCGCGGCGCGCTGTCGCCGGACACGCGGGCGCTGCTGGAGGCCCGGGGCTACACGTTCAAGGACCGCGGCTACTGGGGCGTGGCCGAGGCGATCCTGGCAGGCGAGCCGGCGATCTCGCCGGATGGCGGGTTCGGCGAGGATGGCTACCTGCCTCTGGTTGCCCGGCCGGAACATGGCGCAAACCTGTTCGGCGCGCATGACGTGCGCGGCGGCGCGGGCGCGGCGGTGGCAGCCGTGCGATGAAGTAGAATTTTGCTTCTGCCCCTCATCCGCCGCAGCAATTTCGACCAAACAAAACGACGGCAAGAACGCCAGAAGACGAAAGTTTCGCTTCTTCTCTTCAGGAAGAAGACTTCTCTTCCTTCTAAGGACACCCAAGCTTGGCCGGCCACAGTCACGCAAAGAACGTCATGCACCACAAAGGCGCGCAGGATGCCAGGCGCGCCAGGCAGTTCGCCAAACTGATACGCGAGATCACCGTGGCGGCGAAACAGGGCCTGCCTGATCCGGCGGCAAACGCCAGGCTGCGCGCGGCCGTGGCCACCGCCTACAAGCAGAACATGAGCAAGGACGCGGTGGATCGCGCGATCAAGAAGGCGTCCGGCGCGGCGGCCGGGGATGACTATTCCGACGTGCGTTACGAGGGCTACGGACCCGCAGGCGTGGCGGTGATCGTGGAGACCCTGACGGACAACCGCAACCGCACGGCCTCCGACGTGCGCTCGGCTTTCAGCAAGCATGGCGGTGCGCTGGGAGAGACGAACTCGGTCAGCTTCATGTTCCAGCGCCTGGGCGTGGTGACCTACCGCGCGGCGGCGTGCAGTGCGGACGACATGCTCGAGGCGGCGATCGAAGCGGGTGCCGATGATGTGGTGAGCAACGCGGAAAGCCACGAGGTGACGTGCGCGACGGAGAGCCTGTTCGCCGTGCGCGATGCGCTGGAGCGCCGGTTCGGGGCGCCGGACGAGGCAAAATTCGACTGGCGGGCAGGCACGCTGGTCACGCTTGACGAAGAGCGCGCGGCAGCGGTGATGAAACTCATCGACGCGCTCGAAGAGAACGACGACGTGCAGAACGTCTACGCGAATTACGACATCCCGGAGGACGTGCTGGCGCGTCTGTCGGATTGAGCGCAGTACGGCTGCTGGGGCTTGATCCCGGGCTGCGCTATACCGGTTGGGGGATCATCGAGAGCGACGGCAACCGGTTGCGTCACGTGGCAGACGGGGTGATCGCCACGGATGCCGAAACCGCCGTGCCGGAGCGGTTGCGGGCGATACATGAGGCGTTGCAGGCGCTGATCGCCACACACCTGCCGCGGGAGGCGGCGGTGGAGGAGACCTATGTCAACCGGAACGGAGCCGCCACGCTGAAACTGGGTTATGCGCGCGGGGTGGCGCTGCTGACGCCGGCGCTGGCCGGGCTGGTGGTGGCCGAGTACGGCGCCAAGATGGTGAAACGCTCTGTCGTCGGCACCGGAAACGCGGACAAGGTGCAGGTGGCCGACATGGTGCGCCGCCTGCTGCCCGGCGCGGTGCTGCGGCGCGCGGATGCGTCTGACGCGCTGGCTGTGGCGATCTGCCACGCGCATAACCGGGCGACCAGGCTCGTCTATGCGACGGCGAGGTAGAAGGCCTGCTTTGAACAGAAGAGGCAAACAGCTTTCGTCTGTGCTGTCGCGGCCTGCAGTCTGCAGCCGTGGCTCTGCCTGCCGGGACGCGCGACTGTTGCGGCGTCAGGAGCAAGGGTTTCTCGATTGCTCTCATCAGGAAGAAACTGCCTGCCTGCTTTCCTGGCGACAGCCGTGATCGCCCTGCTGACCGGCCGGTTGGAAGGGCTGGACGCGTCCAGTTGCGTCATAGACGTCTCTGGCGTGGGCTACCTGGTGCAGGCCAGCACACGCACCTTGGCAGCCTTGCCGCCGCCGCCGGCGCTGGCGCGTGTGCTGGTCGAGACGGTGGTGCGGGAGGATGCGATCCTGCTGTATGGGTTTGTAGATTCCGCTGAGCGTGACTGGTTCCGTCTGCTGACGACGGTTCAGGGCGTGGGCGCGAAGGTGGCTTTGGCGATCCTGTCGGCGCTGTCGCCGCGGGATCTGGCGGGCGCGATCGCCTCGGGAGACAAGGGCGCGCTGACGCAGGTGGCGGGCGTTGGCCCCAAACTGGTGATACGGCTGCTTACGGAGTTGCGGGACAGGGCGGGGGCGATGCCGGTTGGGGTGGCAGTGGCGCCGGCCATGGTCGCCGCGGGCGGGTTGGCGGCGGACGCCTTGTCGGCGCTGGCAAACCTCGGTTACCGGCGGCAGGAGGCAGGGCCAGCGGTGGAGCGTGTGGTGGCCGCGCTTGGCGATAAAGCCTCCCTGGACGCGGTGATACGCGACGCCCTGCGCACGCTTTCCCGGCAGTGACCCTCTAGGAATCATATGGATGAGTCGGACTGTTGACGTGTCGAAAGGCCACGGTGTCTGTCTCACGACCCCGCGCAGGAGAGTCGTTCGTTAGAACCTCCCCCATCAGCCTGCCTGAGAGATCTTGATCTGGGCCCTAAGGCCCCTCACGCGACTGCGTACGTAGCACGAAGGGGTTTGAGCCAGAGCCTCATGCTTGCCTGACGGCCAGGAGAAGTCCTGAAAAGCCCCGCCCATCGCGCGGCAGAACAGCGCGGCGGCGGCACTTACCGTTTTGCCACCACTACGGCTGCCCGGGGGACCGGCTGGCCCTGCAGGCTGGTGCGTCTATTTGGCCCCGCCAGCACTGTCCGTAGTGCCTGTGCCGCCAGGCCCGCCGCCCACGGAGGCTCCGGCGCTGGCGCCCGGCTGCGGTCCTGCGCCGCTGGGCGAGGGGCTGCTGCTGCCCGTGGGACCGGAATGGTTGTCCGTACAACCCGCGGCTGCAAGGGCGAGCACGAAAACGAACCAGCGCATGGACCTGTCTCCCTGCGGCTCTTGGGCGACCGCGACCATAAAACAATTGTAAGGAGCAATGGTTGCGCCGGAGCAGCCGTGAGGCAGGCAATGGTGCCGGGTGCAGGATTTGAACCCGCGACCTTCGGTTTACAAAACCGCTGCACTACCACTGTGCTAACCCGGCAGCCCGCTCATCATACGAGCGCGCGATGACAAACGCCACCGGCACCGCTTGTCTAACCGGCCCTCCCGAAGATGCCAACCCACCCGTTGACCGGGGCACGCGTGACGGAAAGCCAGACGCCAGGGGACGGCCTGGCCCAGTCGCCCAAGCCTGGCTACTGGACCGCACGACCGGCGGCCTGGCGTGCCCCGACCATAGCTGCGCAACATCGCCCCGCACCCGTCGCCAGCAGGCGGGTGGTCGACGCCCATCAGCTTGCTATCGCTTCAAGCCTGACGCCGGCTTCGCCTAGCGAAAGACCCAACTACCGGCCATCTCAGTCCTCCTTGGGAAACGACAAAGCTGTTCTTTGCAGCCAAACTCACCGGGCAGGCAGATTTGCCCTGAAGAACCTCACCACGTCCGCATCGAACGCCTTGCGGAACGCCGCCCGGTCGAAGCCAGGCAGGCTCTCGCAGATCGCCGGTACGATCCTGGCCTTCTGCGCATCGCACGGTGTCAGGAAATCCATATGGTCTGCGCCTGTCACAACATGATATTCCGGCGGCGAAGGCAGGTCGTCATGCACCGCCTGCGCGTAGAAAGGCTGCGGCAGGATGTGGTCCAGCTCCGCGCGCCACAACTGCACCGGCACATGCACGCCAGCAAGACCAGTCCGGCCAAACGTGTAACCAAGCGCAGGTGCTGCGACCACCGCCGCCTTTACGCGCGGATCGTGCACCCACACATCCGCCGGCAGCGCAGGCGGCTTTCCCGCATCGCCGCGGTTGCGCACGATCAGCGTGCAGATGAACTCGGCCGGGTGTGCTGCGCAATGCGGCCCGATCCGGCGCATGTCCGGCGTGCCGCCCGCAGCCACCAGTGCCGTCAGGCCGCCGGCAGAGAAGCCGAACACGCCGATACGGTTGGCGTCGATCTGCGCGTGCGCTGGCCAGTCCTGCAGCACCCAGTCGGTCAGGACGTGAAGCTGCCGGGTGCGGTCCCAGATTCTCAGCACGCGGCTCTGGTCGTGCAAATTGTCGCCGGTATGCGTCAGCGCCGCAGCCACAAAACCGGCGTTCGCCAGTGCCACGGCGGTATCGAACGCGTTGGAAAACTGGCCGCCCTGGCCATGCGACATCACAATCAGCGGCAGCCCGCCTCCTGCGACGGCGGCGTCGCGTGCCACGTCCTGCGTGTCGAGAGATATTCGCTCGGAATGCACCGGCGCATCGCTCGGGTACCAGATGCCGATTTCCAGCGGTGGGTTGCCGGGATCCGGTATGCTGAGCTGCGTGAAACCGGCGGCGTTTGCCTGCAGCGAGACAAGAAGGAAAGCAAAGCAGGCAGTTGTTTTCTGGAAGAAAGAGCCAGGAAACCTCTGGTCCGTTTCGGCGGCTGCTGGAACACGGCGCGACAGCGGGGTAGAAGTTTTTTGCTTCTTTTTAAAAAAGACGAGTCTCCCTTGCTTCACTTGCCGTCTCCGCTCTTGATCCCAAGAGCCTTCAGCGCAAACCGCGTCTTCGCCCCGTGCGGCGGCGTCAAATACTCGAAGCCGGAGAAGAACCCGGGCCTATGCACCCCGCGCGCATGGCTGAACGTAGCGAAGCCTTCGCGCCCGTGATACGCGCCCATGCCGCTCGGACCCACTCCGCCGAATGGCAGATCCTCCTGCGCACAATGCACCAGTGTCGAATTGACGGTGACGCCGCCGGAGATGGTGCGGTCCAGAATCTTCCGCTCTGTGGCGGGCTCTTTCGTGTAGGCGTAAAGCGCCAGTGGCCGCGGCCTGTCATTGACGAACGCGATCGCCGCATCCGTGCCGGCGGTGCGCACAACCGGCAGGACAGGGCCGAATATCTCGTCGCGCATCAGCCTGCCGTCCAGCGGCGGATCCAGCACCACGGTCGGCGGGAAATGGCGCACGTTGCCGCCCGGCGTATCCTTGTGGCGCAACACCGTGGCGCCGGCGGCTTCGGCCTCGGCCACCAGCTCCGTCAGACGCGCGTGGTGCCGGTCCGAGATGATCGCGGTGTAGTTCGGATTGCCGTTCAATGCCGGGAACATCGCCTCGGCCGCTTCCAGCACGCCGTGCGCGAACGCCTCGGCGCTGCCGGACGGCACCAGCGCGTAATCCGGCGCGATGCAGGTCTGGCCCGCATTGAAGAACTTGCCCACCGCCACAGACCTGGCGGCCCGCGCGATGGCGAAATCCTCCGCCACGATGACCGGCGACTTGCCGCCGAGCTCCAGCGTCACCGGCACCAGGTTCTCGGCCGCCGCGCGCATCACGTGCCGGCCCACCTCCGTCGAGCCGGTGAAGATCAGGTGGTCGAACGCCAGCCCGGTGAACGCGCGGCCGACCGCCACGTCACCCTGCACCACCAGCACCTCCTCCGGCGCGAACACCTCGCCCAGCATGCGGGCCAGCAACGCGCCGGTGGCAGGCGTCAGTTCGGACGGCTTGATCATCGCCCGGTTGCCGGCCGCCAGTATGTCGATCAGCGGGCCTAGCGTCAGGAAGATCGGGTAGTTCCAGGGCGAGACCACGCCCACCACGCCCAGCGGCTGATACTCGATGCGGTTGGTGGCCGGCTTGAAGTTCATCGACGTCGCCCGGCGCTGCGGCCGCATCCAGGAGGCCACGTGCCGCCTGGCATGCCCGGCGGCGCCGATGGTGGGCAGCACCTCGGACATGATGGTCTCGACGCGCGAGCGGTTGCCGAAATCCGCGCTTATAGAATCAACGATCGCGTCCTGGTGCGTGCGGATCAGCACCTCCAGCCGCTTCAGTGTCGCCTGACGCTGGGCTGCCGTAGGGAAGGGTGACGCCGCAAAGGCGTGGCGCTGCCGGTCCAGGGCGCCTTGCAGGTCCAGCTCGGTGTTCGGCGGCGAAGCGGTGATCTGGTCCATGGGCGCGCCTTGAGAAAGGAAGCCTCGCCGCAATGCAGGCCAGCGAGCCAGGTTCGTCCCTCCTTCAAGAAAGGACCGTTGGGTTACCCTAACCCCGCCCGGAAAACCGAACCAGGCAAATCCCTCCCGAACAACCGCCCCTGCGCCATGTCGCAGCGCAGGTCCGCCATCGCGTCCCGCTGCGGCGCGCTCTCCACGCCGAGCGCCACCGCACTCGCATCCACCGCGTGCGCAAGGCGTACCACCCGCGACAGGGCGGCGCGTGCGTCCGCGTCTCCTTCCGCTTGCCGGACCAGGGCAGGATGCAGGCGCACCGTGTTCAGCGGAAAGCGGCGCAGGATCTGCTCGAGACCGCCCGTCCGCTCCTGGCTGTCCAGCGCCACGTGCGCGCCGAGGTCACGCATCGCAGAGACCAGCAGGAGCAGGTCGGGTCCCGCATCGGCCAGGTCGGCCTGCGGAAGCGCCACGACCAGCGTCTGGCCCGGCAGGCCGGCACCAAGCAGCGCGGCTTCCACCTGCGCCAGCAGGGTTCCGTTGCGCACGCCGTGTCGCGGCAGCGCCACCGTTACGCTCAGGCCGGGCGTGCTCAGGCCGGGCGCGTCCAGACCGGGCGCGCACGGAACGCCGCCAGCCCAGGCCGAAGCTTCCTGGCACGCGGCGCGCAGCAGCCAGGCCTGGCCGACGGCATCAAGTGCCGGAGCACCTTCCGCCTGGATCAACTCAGCGCCGGCGAGCGCACCATCCTGAAGACGATGACACGGTAACGCGCGCAAGGCGGCGCGCGGGCGGAGATCGGGCCGGCGCCGCACAGCGGGCGGCCGGAGTTTGGGCGTCTCGGCGCTGGAAAGGGACAGCATGAAATGTCTCGCGGCACGTTCGGAGTCTCAGTTTCCGGGTGCCGGATGAAACAAATGCTAAGCTGCATGCCAGGCCGGCGCAGATGCGTTCAGACCGGCGTGTAGCGCCACACGCTGGCCGGCGGAAAATTGAGCGGCGTCCAGGCCTCCCGCCGCGGCGTCAGGCCGAGTTTCTTCCAGGGCAGCGGCGACGTCACGCAGTAGCTGTACAAGATGAATCCCCGGCCCGGCGCCACGGCCTCGATCGCGTCGACGAACCGGCGCTGTTCGGCCAAAGGCAGCAGGACCAGAGGAATCCCGACGATGACCGTGCCGATGCGGCCGTGCAGTTCCTGGGCAATAAGCTGCGGCAGCCGGCGGGCGTCGCCCTCGATCACCTGGGCGCCGGGCAAGGCCTGGCGCAGATGCGCGGCCATGTCGGGCACGATCTCGATGACGAAGAGCCGCTCGGCCGCCACGCCAGACTGGATCAGCGCGCGGCTGACCACACCCGTGCCGGCCCCGAGTTCGACCACGATCTGGTCCGCGTCAGCGTGTGTGTGGGCCACCAGGCGCCGGCACAGCGCGCGCGAGGACGGTACGATGGAGCCCATCTGCAGCGGGTTGGCCATCCAGCGCCGGAAGAACAGCGCGGCGTTTGCGCTGTCCTGCCCAAGTAGGCGGGCGGATGGTGCGGTATCGGTTCCTGCGCTCATGCTAGCCACCCCGGGAGACCTGGACGGTTCCTGTAGGCAAAAGAAAGCGGGAACGCACGCGGAATTCGCCGCGGCAGCCGTGACAAATCCGAGACAGCCGGCCGGACCACGGTCCGGCGGATGGCTACTTTATCTTGGCTTCCTTGAAGACGACGTGCTTGCGCGCGACGGGATCGTACTTCTTGAACTCCATCTTCGTGGTCTTCGTGCGGGCGTTCTTCTTGGTGACATAGAAGTAGCCGGTATCGGCGCTGGAGACGAGCCGGATCTGCACGGTGTTGGACTTGGCCATGAGGCACCTCAAAGGAGGCGCCGGTTGCCTGGCGCCTGGAACCGGGGAAAATGCGTCGGGGCAAGCGGGGGGTCAAGCAAGCAAGGCCTTCTTTTTTGAAAAAAGAAGCAAAAGACTTTGGCTCCCGCCTGCTTCGAGGCGCGCACAGACCGTGCCGGCAGTAGCGCTTGCAGGACCGGCGTGCGCCGTGGAGCAGGCAAGGAGCAAAAAGTTTTTGCTTCTTTTTTTCAAAAAAGAAGGCCTTCCTTGCCTTCTTCAGACAAACACACTACTCTGATGGATGCGGGCGCAAGCCAGCTATGGCGATAAACGGTGCGTGGAATAAGCGTTGTGGACCCGGGGGCAGTGCCCGGCGTTTCCACCATATATGGGGACGACACAGGCTCGACACGCGTGGTAAAGGCTCATCTTTTGCCCGGCATGATACCGCCGTCATCGGGTCGATTCACAAGTGCCAACGATAATTTCGAGGCGCTCGCGATCGCTGCGTAAGCAGTGACACGCGCGGTTAGGGGGCCCCGGGCAACAGAATGCCCCCACTCGCGCCTTTGAAAACGCGCCCTGGCGGCCATCTGGCGCGCGTTTTCTGCGCTCCGGTGCTCACGGCCACAGGAGGCCGCTGCGCTCCGGTGCTCTAAAACGCACGCCAGCTGACTCGCCAGGCCACGTTTTGAAAGGCGCTCTCCGCGCGCTGTGGCGTAAGAATGCCGCGGGCTTTAGACTGACAGCATGCCCCTGACCGAAGCGCAGCTTGCCGAGATTGCCGTCCAGCGGAAGGTGGTGGGCACCACGCGGCGGGCGACCGTGCCGGCGTTGGAGGCGCTGCTGTTCACGGCGGTGCCTCTACTGGATCATGGGTTCGTCCGCGTCATCGATTACATGGGCGATGACGGGGCGATCGTGCAGGCGGCGCGTGTGAGCTACGGGCGGGGGACGCGGCGTGTCTCCGAAGATGCCGGGCTGATCCGGTACCTCATGCGGCACCGTCACAGCACACCGTTCGAGATGTGCGAGATCAAGCTGCACGTGAAGCTACCGATCTTCGTGGCGCGGCAGTGGATACGCCACCGCATGGCCAACGTGAACGAGTACTCCGCCCGCTACTCTGTCATGGACCGCGAGTTCTACATCCCGGCGCCGGAGCAGCTCGCCGCGCAGTCAGCGGTCAATCGCCAGGGCAGGGGGGCGGTGCTGCAAGGCGACGAAGCCGCCGAGGTTCTCACCCTGTTGCGCGACGATGCGGCGCGCAACTACGACCATTACATCCACATGCTGAACGAGGCGCCGGACGGTACGCCGGCCGACGAAGGACGGCGGGGCCTGGCGCGCGAGCTGGCCCGCATGAATCTCACACTGAACGCCTACACCCAGTGGTACTGGAAGACGGACCTCCACAACCTGCTGAACTTTTGCGCGCTCCGGGCCGATCCGCATGCCCAGTATGAAATACGCGTATATGCGGACGCCATCCTGGAGATGGTGCGCGCCTGGGTGCCGGCGGCCCACGAGGCGTTTTGCGACTACCGGCTCGGCGCGGCGACCCTGTCAGCGCAGATGCTTGCCGTGGTCCGGCGCCGCTTGGCTGGTGAGGCGGTGGAGCAGCCATCCAGCGGGCTCTCGAAGCGCGAATGGACGGAGCTGGAGACGCTGCTGGGGCCGTAACGAAGCAGAACGGCTTCCTTCAAGAAGCAAACGTCCGCCCCGGCGCTTGCAGGGATCGAGCGACACCGCAGACGCGCCGACCCGCAAGACCGGCGTGGACACCGCTGCAGGCGACGGCGATGGCACTCTTCCGCTCCTTCCGGAGAAGCCTCGGCGGCCTTCAGGCCGCCCGCAAAGCCCGCGGCAGGTCGGCGATCGCGCGATCCAGCAGCGCCGTCTCGCGCGCCTCGCCCAGCCCCTGGCCAATCACCCGCGCCGCAGCCCGCGTCGCAATGTCGGCCGCAGTCTGCCGTACGTCGTCCAGCGCCGCCTTCTCGGCAGCGGCGATGCGGTCCAGCGCCAGCCGCTCGCGCCGCCTGGCAGACGCCTCCGCCTCGGCATTGGCCGCCTGCGCCAGATGCGCCGCCTCTACCCGGCTGCGCGCCAGAACCTGCTCGGCCTCGGCAAGCGCGTCGGTCCGTGCGCGTTGGGCGTCCGCCAGCATGGTCTCCGCTTCCTGGCGCAGCCGCTGCACCGCTTCCAGCTCGGTGCGCACCGACTTGGCGCGGCCGTCCAGCAGGCCGGTGATGCCGCCCCAGAGCTTGCCGCCAAACAGCACGAAGAAGATGACGAAACTGACGAGAACCCAGAATTCCGGCTCGGCGAACAGGTGCATGTAATCGGATCCCCTCAGGCAGCTAGGCCGCGCTCGGCCAGCAGGTCGCGCACCGCCTCGTCCACGCGTTGCGCGTCGGCCTGGCCGTCGGTCAGGCGCGCCACCACGGCGGATGCCGTCTCGGTCGCAACCTGGCGCAACGCGCCCATGGCGGCCGCGCGTGCGTTGCCGATCTGCGCCTCGCTACTGGCCAGCTGCGCCTCCAGCCGCGTTTCCTGCTCGGCGTTGCGGGCGGCCGTCTCCGCCTTGGCGCGCGCCGTCGCGTCGGCGATCGCCGCCTGGCTCTGCGCGTGGGCACTCCGCCGGGCCGCGTTCAGTTCGGCCACCGCCGCATCGGCATCCGCCTTGTCGTTATGCGCGCGCTCGAGGTCGGCCGCGATGGTGCCGGCGCGCAAGGCCAGGACAGCGCCCACGCGCGGCAAGCCCCAGCGCGCCGCCAGCAGGTAGAACGCCAGGAAGATCACCGCGCCCCAGACGATCTGCGCCACCAGCAGGCCGTGGGCGGGGTTGAGCTGCGGCATCGTGTCCGCCCGGGCGGTCGTGGCCGCCAGCATCAGGGCGAGGGTCAGGCGCTTCATGGCGAGAACCTCAGAAAAGAGACAGCAAGAAGTCCCTTGGTGAAAAACACCCGAAAAACCTTTGGTCCCTGTCGGTGGATGCGGAAACAGCCGCCGATGGGAAAGCTTTGGCGTCTTTCTGCAAAGAAAGCCTTGCTGGCCTGCCTCAGGTGAACAGAATCAGGAACGCGATCAGCAGCGCGAACAATGCCACCGCTTCCGTCAGCGCGAAGCCGAGAATGCCAAGCCCGAACACCTGGTCGCGCGCCGAGGGGTTGCGCGCGATGCTGGTCACCAGCGCCGAGAAGATGTTGCCGATGCCGATGCCCACGCCGGCCAGTGCGATCACCGCGATGCCTGCGCCGAGCTTGGTTGCCGCTGCTACGTCCATGAAATCAGTTCCTGTGTTGATAGAAAGTGCTGCCGGAAGTCCCGCGTTAATCAGTGCAGATGCACCGCGTCGTGCAGGTAGATGCAGGTCAGGATCGCAAACACGTAGGCCTGCAATGCGGCGACCAGCAATTCGAAGCCCATCAGCGCCACGTTGACGGCCAGCGGCCCGATCGCGGCAAACGCGCCGATGATCGAGTGGCCGCCCATCATCACCACGAAGGTGGCGAACACGGCGAACATCACGTGACCCGCAACCATGTTGGCGAACAGACGGATGGACAGGCTGACCGGGCGCGAGAGGTAGGAGATGATCTCGATCGGCACGATCAGCGGCGCGAGGAACACCGGCGCGCCGGCCGGGAAGAAATAGGTGAAGAATTTCAGGCCGTGTCTGGCCAGCGCCACGATGGTGACGAGCACGATGACCATCACCGCCAGCGCCGCGGTCACCGCAATGTGGCTGGTGTAAGTGAAGCTGAAAGGCACAAGGCCGAGCAGGTTGCCCATGAGCACGAAGAAGAACAGCGTGAAGATGAACGGGAAGAACTCCCGCCCTTCGGCGCCGATCGTGTCGGACGTCATCTTGTAGATGAGGTCGTAGGACAGCTCGGCGGCCGCCTGCAGCCGGCCAGGCACCACGGCGCTCGGGCGCGAGCCGAAATACAGCAGCGCGAGCACCAGCGCGCTGCCGATCACCATCAGCAGGTTCGCCTGCGTGAACGTCAGCACGCCGCCCATCGGGCTCAGCGCCACCAGGTTGAACTGGCTGAGCGCGTCGATCGCGTGGCCGCTGCTGTGTTCGACTGCCGGTGGCACCCTGCGCGTATCCCTGTTCGGCCGGACGTCCGGCCAGTTCCTATGCCTCAGGCCTGGCGCCGCGCCGGCCCGACCAGCCGCCAGACATTCGCCAGGCCCGCCGCCCCGCCAAGCACCAGAAAGATCACGAGGAACAGCGGTAGCGTGTGCAGCCAGTGGTCCAGCGCCCAGCCGATGGCTTCAGCCACGACCAAGGCAGAGACCAGCTCCACACCCACACGCAGGCCGAGACCCAGCGCGGAACCGCCGGCCATTCCCGCGGAACCGGCCTTGGCCTGATCAGGCACGTCGATCCCTTGCCGCACCCGCGCTGCACGCAGACGATCCTCGAAAGAACCGCCCGCATCGTTCTCATCCTCGCTCATTCTCGGCTCCAGGGGCTGTGGGCCCCCGCGCTGGAAAGCCCGGGCTTGCTAGATGCCGCACCCTGGGGTGTCAAGACGGCGGGCACAGGGCGCCATCACAGACAAGCAGTTTCTCCCCCGCAAGTCCGGCGGTCGCTGAAGCGTTCGCCGACAAAGGAATTCTTGCTTTCCAACAACGCCTCTCTCGCCTCCGCTACTGCGGCAGCGGCACCTTGACCTCCACGCCGGTCGCAGTCGCAGCCTCCCGGTCGTCCATCGCCTGCGAACTCGATCCTGTCGTGTAGCCATCACCCTGCGGCGGGTAGTGCAACCGGAAAACGCTCGGAGCCACCTGCGTATCGGGCCCGGCATTGTCGATCGGCGCGGCCACCGCCTCGTTCGGCACGGGCGCTGGCGAAGTCGACGCCACTTGTGCTGCCGGTGCGGCGGCCGTCGCAGGCAAGGCTGGCTTGATCGCCGCATGCCGCTTGTGGCGATGCAGCGGCGCGTGCTGTGCCGGCGGTGCGCCGGCCGTCGTGACCGGTCCGCCGGTAGCGGCGCGTGATGCGCCGCCTGTGCCTGCCGCGAGACATGCCAGCGCACATAGCCGGATGAAACGATGCTTCATGATCCCCTCCCTGCGGCTGCCGCCAGCCTGCGTGATCATAACGACTCAAGCGACACCTTCGTTGCGCGGACGTGCAGGGCAGCGCTGCGGACAGGAAGTAAGCAAGCAGTCCTTTTTTGAAAAAAAGGACCAAAAAACTTTTGTCCCTGTCGGCGAACGCTTCAGCAACATCCGACAGGGAGCAAAAGTTTTTTGCTTCTTTTTTCAAAAAAGAAGGCCTTTCTCAACGGTTTCACCTACGTGCACGTCTGTCCTCGACGGTGACCGAAGGCCCCTGCCAGGGGCCGCTCAGCCTCACCCCGAAGCTGGCCGAGCCAGGCACCGCCGGCGTCAGCCTAAGCCGCGCATTGACCGTCGCCCGCGCCAGGTCGGCCGACAAGCTGATCTCCGCCGCGCCATCACGCGAGACCAGCCGCGCGCCGGGCAGCGTCAGCACACCGCCTGCCACGGCCGCGTCCACGGTGCCGGCAAGGCCCGGACTGGTTCCCTGCGACAGCGCCATTTTCAGCGCGAGCCGGCCGGCCTGCGTGTGCAGCGGGGCGGCGGCGGCAAGTTGCGCGAGGTCGAACCCCACCAGGGAGGCGTCCTGCAACTGCGCGTGCACCGTGCCGGAGAAATCCGCTAGGCTGCTCCCGGCAAGCTCGAGCGCCAGGCCCAGCTCCGCGGTTGCGGACACCAGGTCGATCGGCCAGCCGGTCAGCCGGCCGCCCGGTGCCGCGCCGGTCAGCCGGGCAGACGCGGCGACATGCGGCGCGGCAAAATCGGCATCGGCCTGGCCCGTGAGCCTGCCGCCCGCCACCTCCGCCGCGACGGAGCGCAACGCCGCCTTGCCGCCGCCCGCAGACAGATCCATGACGGTGCGCCCGGCCACCGGGCGCAGACCGGAGGTGACCGTGGCGGCGGAGACGTGAAAACGCGCCGTCCACGCGGCCAGCCCGGCCAGCTCTTTCAAGCCGGGCAGGGTGTCGGGCAGCGCCAGCTGCTCGAAAGCCAGGCTGCCGGTCAGCGCCGGAACCCGACCGGACCAGTCGCTGGAGAAGCTGCCGGACAGCCGGAGTGCCGCGGCGTTCAGGTCGAAATCGCGCACCACGAGGCGGGATGGCGTGTCCTGGAAATGCGCCAGCAACGTCAGCGCGCCGGTGTCGAGCCACCGCGCGGTCGGCGCCAGGCCGGCGGGCAGACCCAGCAGGCGCGGCAGACCGACATCGGCCAGCAGGCGCGGAGCGCCAGGGTGGCGCAGCGTGACGGTGGTGGTTCCGCCACCGGCCCGCGTGTCGCGCACCGAGTCGGCCTCGAGCACCAGATCGTCCGCATCCGCCCGGACCTGGATTGAGACCGCGTCGGCTGGGCCGTCGGCCGCCACCTGCAGGTCAGCGCCGCCGTGCCAGAAGCCCTCGGCGAGGCGCGCCGGAGCGGGCAGATGCGGCAGCAGCGCCTCCAGCGATGCGGTGCTGGCGGTGAAGCGCAGCCTGTCGACTCTGCCGTCCGCCGCCACCGCGCCGGCCAGCCCCAGCCTCGCCCCGTACAGCATGGCCTGCGCCCGCTCCACGCGCAGGCCGTCCGCGCCCGTGCTGGCGGTCAGGTCGAGGTCATCCAGAGTTTGCCCCAGCAACGCGGCATGCGCGGCTCTGATGTGCAGAGAGGTGTCGGCGTGGGTAAAATGGCCGGCGAGACCGGCCAGGCTGCCGGCCGCCACGGAACCGCCGAGCCACGCGTCGAGCGGAAGTTCGGCGACGCGCAGCGTGGCTGCCAGGCTGGGCCGCCCATCCGCGCGCAGCGAGGCATCGCCGGAGACCGCCGCCCCGTCCACCTCTCCGGCCAGTCCGGCCACCGCACCCCGCCCCGCCTGCAAGGTGAGCCGGCCGGTCAGCTCGGCCTGGCGCAAACCGCCTTCGGGAACCGCTTCGGCCAGCCCGGGCGCCAGCTCGCGCAGCCAGGCAAGTGTCGCGCCCAGATCGGGTGCGGACAGGCGCGCCATGCCGGAGGCGGCGAGCTGTCCGTTCTCTGCCCTGACCAGATCCACCGTGTCGGAGGAGAGCCTGGCGCCGCCTGGCAGGCCCGCCTCGGCGTGGTCGAAGCCGGCTCTCCGCCCGTCCAGGACCAGCGTGGCCTGCACGTGGCGGAGGCTGCCGCCCAGCAGCCTGGCAAAGTCCGCCGACAATCCGATCCGGGTGGGAAGCGCGGCGCCGGTGTACCGGCCGGCGGGCAGGCCGCGCCCCAGCAGCGCCGCCCAGCCGTTCAGGTCCAGCGTGGCGGCGTGGAGCTGGCCTTCCAGCCGCGCCGGCCGCTCGATGTGCAGGACCAGCGCGCCCTCGGCGGGCGCCCCGCCCAGCGACAGGCTGACGGCGTTGGCCTCGATGCGGCTGGCATCCGCCACGAACGGCGCCTCCGTCTGCCAGGACGCAGGCGACGCGGGAATCAGCAAGGAGAGGTCCGCCCCGCCGGCGCGCAGCCGGCCCTGCATCACGCCGTCGGCCAGTGTGCCTTGGATCGCACCGTCGGTGCCGGCCACGGCGCCCTGTCCGCGCACGGCGATGTCCACCGCGCTCACGCCATCCGCGTCCGGCGCGCCGAGTGCCGCGGTTCGCGCCTATGCCGAACAAAGCGGCGCGACGCTCAGCGAGCTGCTGGCCTCGCCGGCGCCGCTGACACCGGCCCGAATCTCGGCGACCTCCAGAGTTACGTCGCCACTGGCACTTTTCCCGCGGTTCCAGACCTTTGCGGCGCGACGCATCAGGATTCGCGTCAGCCAGGTTCGCACCGACGCCCGGCCGTCAAACTTGGCCAGCCCCTTGTAGGCCGCCAACAAAGTCTCCTGCACAATGTCTTCCGCGTCCTCGCGGTTCTGGGTAATGTGCTGGGCCACGCGAAAGATCGGTCGGTCATACT
>CAHJWU010000011.1 GCA_903643085.1 Rhodospirillales bacterium | reverse complement strand
CACGGCCGGCGGCTACGGCCGCGCCATGCTCGCCCCCTTCAGCGACATAGACCTCCTCTTCCTCGCCCCCGAAACCCCCACCCCGGCCACCCTGCGCGTCGTCAGCTACATGCTGTATTTCATGTGGGACCTCGGCCTGAAGGTGGGCCACGCCACGCGCTCCATCGGCCAGTGCCTCGCCGACTCCGAATCAGACCTGACCATAAGAACCAGCCTGCTCGACGCCCGACTGCTCACCGGCGACCCGACCCTCTTCACCGACTTCCAGGCCGCCTTCCGCCAGGCCGCCAGAACATCCGGCCCCGCCCTCTTCGTCGCCGGAAAGCAGGCCGAGCGCCAGGCCCGCCACCGCCGCTTCGGCGAGAGCGCCTTCCTGGTGGAGCCCAACATAAAAGAGGGCCGCGGCGGCCTGCGGGACCTGCAGACCCAGTACTGGATGGTACGCGCCGCCTACGGCGCCTTCACCCCGAACGAGCTGGTGGCCGGCGTGCTGGACCTCCTCGAACCCCAGGAGCTCCGCCGCCTGCGCCGCTCCTGGGACTTCCTCTGGACCGTGCGTTTCCACATGCATTACATCAGCGGCCGCTCCGAAGACCGCCTGACCTTCGACCTCCAGCCCATCGTCGGCGCCCGCATGGGCTACACCCGCCACGGCGTGCAGGACGGCGTGGAGCGCTTCATGCGCCACTATTTCCTCACCGCCCGGGACGTCACACGACTCACCCTGGTCCTGGAACCCGTCGTCCTGCGCTACGCCCTGGGCGAGCCCGCGGTGCAGGTGGAAACCGACCGCGCGCTGCTGGAAGCCGGTTTCGTGCTCGCGGACGGCCAGATCATGCCCGGCCGCCAGGACGATTTCGCCCGCGAGCCGATACGCATGCTGCGCATGCTGCGCCTGGCCCGCGCCCGCCGCCTCAAACTGCACCCGCTCGCCATACGCGCTTTGATACGCCACGAACGCGGCGCCATAAGCCTGCGCGCAAACCCCGAAGCCGGCGAGATCTTCCTCGATCTCCTCTGCGGCCAGAACCCGGACGGCCGGCCAGACGGCGCAGGCTGGCTCTCCATCCTCAACGAAGCCGGCATAATCGGCCGCATGCTGCCGGACTGGGCGCGCGTGGTGGGCCAGATGCAGTTCGACACCTACCACATCTTCACCGTCGACGAGCACACCATAGAAGCCGTACGCATCCTCAACGCGCTCGAGCGCGGCAAGCTGGCGGACGTGGCCCCGATCGCCAGCGGCCTGATCGAAAACCTGCAATCCCGCCGCGCCCTCTACATGGCCATGCTCCTGCACGACGTGGCCAAGGGCCGCGGCGGCGACCACTCCATACTCGGCGCGGAAATCGCCACCCAGGTCTGCCCGCAATTCGGCCTCAGCGTCGAAGAGACCGAAACCGTCTCCTGGCTGGTCCTGCACCACCTCCTGCTGAGCCACACAGCCTTCAAGCGCGACATAGACGACCCGAAAACCATCTTCGACATCGCCGAAGCCATACAATCCCCTGAACGCCTGAAACTCCTCCTTGTCCTGACAGTGGCCGACATGCGTGCCGTGTCCAGCAAGGTCTGGAACGCCTGGAAGGCCACGCTGCTGCGGGAGCTCTACGCCCGGGTCGCCGAAGTGCTCGCCGGCGGCCTGTCCACAACCGAACGCGACGTGCGCGTCAAACGCGCCCGCGCCGCCGCCGACGAGATCCTGCAGGCTGCCAACTGGAGCGAGGCAGACCGCGCCTTCTTCGCAGGGCTGGGCTACCCCGGCTACTGGCTCTCCTTCGACCCCGAAACCCACGCCCGCCACGCCCGCCTGGTGCGTGACGCCGAAGCCCGCGCCGCCCCGCTGACCGTGGTGACCGAACCCAGCCACGCCCGCGCGGTCACCGAAATCACCGTCTACGCCACGGACCATCCGGGCCTGTTCAGCCGCATCGCCGGCGCGCTCGCCGTCGCCGGCGCCTCCATCGTGGACGCCCGCATACACACCATGACGAACGGCTGCGCGCTGGACACGTTCTGGGTGCAGGACGCCGCCGGCGGCGCCTTCGACCAGCCGCACCGCATAGCCAGGCTGGCGGTCCTGGTGGAACAGGCGCTCAGCGGCTCCCTGAGACTGGACAACGAGATTCCCAAACTCGGCCAGGCGCTGATCGGCCGCCGCATGCGCGCCATACACGTCCCGCCGCGCGTCGTCGTCGACAACCGCGCGTCGAACAGCTACACCGTCCTCGAAGTCAACGGCCGGGACCGCCCCGGCCTGCTGCACGACGTCACGTCGGCGATAAGCGAGCAGGGCCTGCAGATAGGCTCGGCGCACGTAACCACCTACGGCGTACGCGCCGTCGACGTGTTCTACGTCAAGGACGTCTTCGGCCTGAAGATTGAGAACGACCGCAAGCTGGCAGGCCTGAAGGAAGCGCTTCTGGCCGCATTGTGCGAAGGCGAAGAGCCGGCGGCGCCCGCGCCCATGCGGCCGTCCCGGCGGGTAGAGGCAGCGTAGGAGGCAAGCGTTTCCGGAAAAGCAGGCCATACTTACCTGCCGTTAACAACACGAGACCAATCTAGCGCTCTTTCCGCCGAAGGGGTCCAGCAATGCGGGTTCGGCAAATCGTATCGGCAGCCGCGCTGTTGCTGACCTGCGCCCTCCCCTGTGCAGCGCGCCCCGTACTCGCGTTGCGCTCGGACCTCTGGTGTCCCTACAATTGCCTGCCGGGTGCGGACCATCCTGGTTACGCGATCGAAATCATGCGGATCATCTTCGATGCCTCCGGCTATGATCTGGACTACCAGTTGATGAACTGGACTCGCAGCATTGATGAGACCCGGCAGGGCCGCGCGGATGCGGTGATCGGCGCCATCGCCACGGACGTGCCGGGCTTCGTCCTGCCGTCCGAGCCGATCGGACGCAGCAGCACGGGCTTTGCCGTGCGCGTGGGCTCCGATTTCCACTACACAGGCCCGCAATCGCTGGACGGCGAGGTGATCGGCATGGTCGCCAACTACGAGTTCTACGGTCCGCTTGGCGATTACCTGCACACGCTGCAGGGCGACAGATCGCGCATCCAGTACCTCTCCGGTGACGGCGCGCTGGCGAAGAACCTGCTCAAGCTCGTGGCCGGTCGGGTGGACGTGGTGATTGACGATGCGCAAGTGCTGCACCGCCTCATCCACGAGCTGCAACTGGACAGCCAGGTGGCCTTCAGCCAGGTCGAGAGAGGCGTGCCGATCTTCGTCGCGTTCTCGCCGGCCTCCCCAAACGCGGCGCGCTACGCGGCAATCCTGAGCGCCGGCGTAAGGCGGCTGCGCGCATCCGGCCGACTGGCCGCCATCCTGGCCCGGTACGGCCTGGAAGACTGGAACGGGCATGTCGGGCGCTGAAGGCGAGCGGGCCAACCTGCCGGTGCTCCCCCGGATCATCCTTCGCCCCTGGCTCTGGCTGCGCTCGTCGCTGCGGGTACGCACCATGGCCACGGCCACGGTCGGCCTCGCCGCCATCCTGCTTGTGGATGCCTGGGCCCGTCAGCGGACGATGGAGCAGGCTGGCCGGGCGGCGCTGACCGAACGCGCGGGCCTGCTCGCCTCCGTTGAGGCCTCCGCTTTGTCGGTGCCGCTATGGAACCTGGACCAGGACCAGCTGGATGCCGCGCTGGACGCCGTGGCAGAGGCTCCGGATTTCGCCGCTGTCAGCCTGCTGCGTCCGGATGGCTCCGTTCTCAGCGCGCGCAGCAAGGCGGATACGGCGATCCTGGAGCATATCGACGTCGCGCGCGCCGTCGGCTTCAGTGATCACGGCCGGATGCGCTCGCTCGGCACGCTGCGCATCTCCCTCGCCACCACCCGGCTGCACCAGGCGCTGCTGGCGGAACTGCGCTCGCAGGGGCTGGCGCTTGTCACCCTGCTCGGTGCGGTCATGGTGGGTGTGCTTTCCGCCCTGCGGCAGCTCACCCGCCCGCTGGATCTGCTGACCTCCGCGCTGCGCCGGCTGGCCGAGGGAGATCTGGAAACCCCGCTGCCCGGGCTGGACCGGACGGACGAAATAGGCGCCGTGGCACGCGCGCTCGGCGTGTTCCGCGATACGGCTGGCCGGCTCGTGCGCGCCGAAGGCCAGTACAGGGCGGTGTTCGACAATGCGGCGCTCGGCATTTTCAGCGCCGGCGAGTCCGGCGAGATCACCGGCGTGAACGCAGCACTGCTCTCGATCATCGGCTTCAAGGATTTCGACACGGCGAAGGCCGCGCTGGATGATGGACGCCTGTTCGTCAGCAACGCGCGGCGCGACGAGCTCACCGGGCGCAGTCAGATGGAGGCGGGCTATACCGGCGAGATCGCCGAGTTCCGCCGGCCCGACGGATCGTCCATTTGGCTCAGCGGCAACGTCCGTGCGGCGCGCGATGAAGCCGGGCGTGTGCTGGGCTTCGTCGGCACCCTTGAAGACGTGACAGACCGGCTGCGCCAGCAGACCGAGGAGCGGCTGCGCGTACGCGCGGCGCTGCAAAGCGCCAGCGACGCGATACTGATCGCTGACGAGACGGGCAGACCGCTGTTTGCCAACCCGGCCTTCGCCGCGGCGTTCGGCTACACGGGTGACGAGATCGGCGCCGCGGGCGGCCTGTCCAGCCTGATCACGGACCCGCCGACAGGGCGGATATTGCTGCAGGCGCTCGAGGGCGCCGGCGCCTGGCAGGGCGAAGCAGACGTGCAGGTGCGCCGCGGCCCACCGGTCCCCATGCTGATACGCGCCAGCCCGATATGTGACGAGTGGGACGAAACGGTGGGCTCCGTCGTGATCTGCACGGATCTCACCAAGCGCCGTATCGACGAGGCGCGTATACGCCATCTGGCGCACCATGACACGCTGACCGGCCTGCCGAACCGCATCTTGTTCAGCGACAGGTTGAACGGCGCACTGGAGCAGATGAAGGACTGCGGCGCCGGCGGCGACGGCATCGCCCTGCTCTGCCTGGACCTCGACGGCTTCAAGGACGTCAACGACGCACTGGGTCATGCCGCCGGAGACGGCCTGCTGCGCGCGGTTGCCGGCCGCCTCACCGGGTGCCTGGCGCCATGCGACGTGGTGGCCCGCCTCGGCGGTGACGAATTCGTGGTGCTGCAAAGCCTGCTGCCAGGCGGGCAGACCGCACCGGACTTGGCCGTCCGCCTGATCGCCGAGCTCTCGCGGCCCTACGTCATAGACGCGCGTCACGTGTCCATAGGGGTCAGCATCGGCATAGCGCTGGCACCGGAGCACGCGACCGATCCTGGCCAGCTCCTGCGTTTTGGCGACATGGCGCTCTACGACGCCAAATCGCGCAAGCGCGGTCAGGCACGCCTGTTCACGCCGGAACTCGAAACGGCGCGGCGCCAACGCTCGGACCTGGAGCACGATTTACGCCAGGCGGTGGCCGCCGAGGCGCTGCATCTGCATTACCAGCCGCAATACGCGCTGACCTGTGGCAAACTCGTCGGCGCCGAGGCCCTGGTGCGCTGGCACGACCCTGCCCGCGGCCATGTCTCGCCGGGCGAGTTCGTCCCCGTGGCGGAGGCGTGCGGGCTGATCACCGTGCTAGGAGCCTGGGTGCTGCGCGCCGCGTGCCACGAGGCAGCGGGCTGGTCGCAGAAACTGTCGATCGCCGTCAACCTCTCCCCCGTGCAGTTCCGCACAACGGACCTGGTGGGGCTGGTGGGCGGCGTGCTCGCCGAGAGTGGGCTGGAGCCGGCACGGCTGGAGCTGGAGATCACCGAAGGCGTGCTGCTTGGTGACTCGCCGGACACGCTGGCGACCTTGGCCGGGCTGAAAGCGCTCGGCGTGCGTATCGCGATGGATGATTTCGGCACCGGCTACTCGTCGCTCAGCTATCTCCAGCGCATGCCGATCGACAAGCTGAAGATAGACCAGAGCTTCACCCGCGTTCTGGGCCTGGACCCGGCCGCGCGGCCGCTCGTGCGCTCCATCATCGGCATCGCGCGTGACCTTGGTATCGCCAGCCTGGCCGAAGGTGTGGAGACCGAATTGCAGGCGGAGATGCTGCGCGAGGAAGGGTGCGTGGAAGTGCAGGGCTACCTGTTCGGGCGGCCGATGGCGGCGGAGGCGTTCGCGGAGCTGGTTGGCCGCAAGGTCCTGGTCGAGGTTGCGTAGGAAAAGTGGCCTTGCTCTCTCAATCCAACGTATCCCGCCGATCAGGAAACACCACGTCGCGATGCACGTGCACTGACATCAGCAACCCCATCGCGAACATCACTGTCAGCATCGCCGAGCCACCATGGCTCACCAGCGGCAGCGGCACGCCCCCTACCGGTATCGCACCCACCACCATCGCCACATTGACGAATACATACATAAACATGTTCACCGAGATCCCCAACGCCAGCAGCTTGCCGTATTGATGCCGGCAGCGCAGCGCCACCAGCATGCCTCCCAATATGATCGTCAGCAGCAGCAGCAGCAGCGCCAGTGCGCCGGTCAGCCCCCACTCCTCCGCCACAATGGAAAATATGAAGTCGGTCTGCTTCTCAGGCAGGAAGTTCAGGTGCGCCTGGGTTCCCTGCATGAACCCCTTGCCCCACAGCCCGCCGGATCCCAGCGCGATCTTGGACTGGATGATGTTGTAGCCGGCGCCGAGTGGATCACTTTCGGGATTGAGGAACGTGGTGATGCGCGCCCGCTGGTAATCATGCAGGTGTCCGTAGGCGAACTCGGCCAGAAACGGCAGCGGCACCGCCAGTATCGCCATCTGCCAAAAACGCATGCCGGCGCCTATGAAGATGGAAAAGCCCACCACGCCGGTGATGAAAGCCGTGCCGAGGTTTGGCTCCTTCAAGATCAACCCGACCGGCAACCCCACAGCTACCGCCGGCAGGATCAGGAAGAACGGGTTCCCCACGCGCGCCCAGCTCGCCCGGCTGAACCAGGACGCAAGCGCCATCGCAAGCGCCACTTTCATGATCTCGCTCGGCTGCAGCTGCAACGGACCGACCTCCAGCCAGCGCTCAGCACCCTTGCCCACGTGCCCCATCTTCAACACGAGAACCAGCAGGACCAATGCAAACCCGTAGAACGGCCAGGAGAACTTCGCCAGGAAGCGTATGTCCAGCATTGCAATCGACAGCATCATTACCAGGCTGAACCCGAAACGCAGGCCGTGCCGCCAGGCGTACGGCTCCGGCCCACCGCCGGCCGAATATAATGCCACGTAGCCGCAACCGGCCAGCGCACACAGCAACAGAACGTAGAGCCAGTTTATGCGCCAGAACTTGGCGAGCAGGCCAAAATCAGGTTCTGCGCGTAGGAGGCGGCGTTCGGAGATCATAGTTCACCGTTCAGGAAAGGCCTCTGTTTGTGGGAAGAGAAGCTAAGAACCTTTGCTTTCGTGTCGACGACTGTCAGGACTGCGCCGCACCAGCGGAGTCAAAAGTTTTTGCTTTTCAGAAAAGACGGCCTCTCTTGCCTCATATCCGCACAACCACCTTTCCCACATGCGCCGCACCCTTCAAGTGCAGGTAAGCCTCACGCGCCTCCTCGAAGGCAAACACCCGGTCCACCACCGGCTCCAGCCTGTGCAGCGAGATGGCCCGGTTCATCGCCTCGAACATCTGCCGCGAGCCCACATAAATGGGCCGGACGGTGCAACCGGCGCCGAACACCGCCAGCGGGTCCAGCGTGCCGCGCGTCAGTACGCCGATCAGCGTCACTACTCCGCCGCCGCGCGTGGCCTGCACGGAACGCTGTATCGTCCCGGGACCGCCCACCTCCACCACGTGGTCCACGCCGCGCCCGTCGGTCAGGCGACGTACGGCCACCTGCCACTCCGGCTCGGCCTTGTAGTTCACGCCGTCCGAGGCGCCGAGCGCGCGCGCCCGCGCCAGCTTTTCGTCGCTGGACGACGTGATGATAACCCTGGCGCCGGCCGCACGCGCGAACTGCAGCGCGAACATAGAAACACCACCGGTGCCCAGCACCAGCACGGTCTGGCCGGGGGTGAGCGGTTGCGATCCGAACAGCGCGTTCCACGCCGTCACCGCAGCGCAGGGCAAGGTCGCCGCCTGCTCGTAGGAGAGGTGCGAGGGCACATGAACCAGCCCGCGCTCGTCGAACACCGCATGCTCGGCCAGGACGCCGTCCACCGCGCCGCCGAGCGCGCTGGCGCCGTCCGCCGGCTCCATCTCACCGCCGATCCAGCTTTGCATGAAGATGCCGGCCACCCGGTCTCCCACACGCACGCGAGTGACGCCCTCGCCCAGAACCACCACCTCGCCGGCGCCGTCAGACAGCGGCACCAGGTCCGGCGGCAACTTGCTCATGATGTATTTGCCGCTGGCCACCGCCAGGTCACGGTAGTTCAGCGAGGCCGCCCGCATGCGCACGAGCACCTGGCCAGGTCCCGGCTTTGGAATGCCGGCCTCGACAAGCGTGAGGTCGTCGATACCGGTGTGCTGCGGCAGGCGATACAGGCGCATCAGTTGGCTCCGCGAATGTGAGTGTGGCTTGCGTGCGCGTCAGCGTGGCACTGTCGAACCTCGCCAGCCAAGCCCCGGCTGCACGCCTTCCTGTTCTGTTTCAATTTTGTCTTGCAACCAGGAATAGCAAAAGTGCTAACTATCCAGCAAAAAAACGCGAGGAACACTCATGCGATCGTATCCAACAGCCGCCGCGCTGGCCGTCGCGCTGGCCGCCGGCAGTGCCGCGGCGCAGAGCGTCACCACCTACCACAACGGTATCAACCGTCATGGTGAATACGTCGTTCCCGGCCTGACCGCCGCCACCGCCGCCAGCATGCACCAGGATAGCGCCTTCAACGGCACGTTCACCGGTGACGTATATGCCCAGCCGCTCTACTGGCAAGCCGGCCCCCACACCGTAGGCAACGTCATCGTCGCCACCGAGACCAACCTTGTCGAGGCAATGAACGCCAGCACCGGCGCGGTGGTGTGGAGCACCCAGCTACCGCCAGGCCCGCCCAGCAACCAGCTGCAATGCGGCAACATCGCCCTTGAGGGTGTTACCGGCACGCCGGCGATCGACCCCGCGAGCGGCCTCATCTACCTCGATGCCGTGACCGGCACCACGTCCGCCACCGTGCGGCACAAGATATACGCGCTTTCCGCCGCAACCGGCGCCGTGCAGCCAGGCTACCCGCTGGACGTGCAGTCCGCACTCGCCGCCCGTGGCGTGACGTTCGACTCAACCATCCAGGGCGAGCGCGGTGCCGTGCTGTTCTTCAACGGCGCTGCCTATTTCACGTATGGAGGCCGCTCCGGCGATTGCGGCAACTACCATGGAATGGTGGTGCAGCTGGCGCCGTCCGCTTCACCCAGCGTGGCCGGCGTGTGGAGCACGCGGGCGGACCGCGGCGGCATCTGGGCTCAGGGCGGCTCGGCCTCGGACGGCAACTCCGTCTACGTCACGACCGGCAACACCTCCGGCGCGTCAGGCTGGGGCGATGGCGAGGGCGTCATCCGGCTGAAAGGCGGCCTCGCCCACACCACCAGCACGCTGAACTACTTCACGCCGACGAACTGGCTGACCCTGGACGAGGAAGACCTGGATCTCGGCGGCACCGAGGCGCTGCCGTTGCAGGCCGGCGGACAAGCCGGCAGTCCACGCATCATCGCGTTCGGAAAGGACGGCAACGCCTATTTGAGCGACCGTCGCAACCTCGGCGGCATAGGCGGCCAGATCGCGCTGCAGAAGGTCTCTAACGGCGCGATCATCACCGCGCCCGCCATCTACAACTCGGACAGCCTCTCTTTGGTGATTTTCCGTGACGGCAATGGCCTTAAATGCAGCGGCAGTAGCCTGACTATGCTGTCCGTGGCACCTTCCGGCACCTCGCCGATCAGCGAGGTCTGGTGCGCGGCGCTCAACGGCGCCGGCGCGCCGATCGTTACCACAACCAACGGCTCGGCCAACCCGCTCGTCTGGATCGTGGGCGCGGAGGGAGACAACCTTCTGCACGGCTACAATGCTTTGACGGGTGCGGCGGTATTCGGCGGCGGTGGCCAGGCGATGCAGGGGCTGCGTCACTTCCAGACGATCCTGGCAGCCAACAACCATCTGTATGTCGCCGGTGGCGGCACCTTGTACGCCTACACCTTCGACCAATAAGACGCGAGCCGACGGCCCAGGGAGGCCTGCTTTTTGCACGAGAGAGTTTTTGCATAAGGAAGCAAAATCTCTCCCTCGCTTTCCTCTCAGCGCTCGCCGGTTCTGCTCAGCCCTGTGCTGGCAGAACCGGCGTGCGTTCGCGCGGCTGGACAATAAAAGTCCTCACTTTCGTTCTGCCAAACAAAAAGCCTTGCTTCTTTGTGTGAGGGCGAACCCGCGTCAGTTGTGCTTGAGCACGCCGCGATGGGTTGAGGTCAGCGCCAGAGTGGCCGGTACGGCGTACTCCTTGCCGAAATCATGATACCAAGGCCCGGACACCTGAACACGCGAGCGCGATATACGGACTAATAAATCTGTGTGTTGTTTTGTCCAAACAAACCCCCGCGAGTGCAACTACCGGTTGCAAGTGGGGTAACATTGCTTGTGGCTCTCCTCGTAGTCAGACAAAAAGTTTTGCAACTGATTTAGCGCCAGATGGCTTAGCACCGCGAACACGTGTGCGTGGCCAGTTCGGGCGCGCTAAGAGGAGAACACCGGAATGGCGGGCGAGCGCCCCATCCTGATCGTCGATGACGACAGGTCGCTGCGTGAGGAACTGGCGGCCCAGTTGCAGGTCGACGGTGAGTTCACCGCCGACGAGGCGGCGTCGGTGAGCGAGGCCGAAGCCAAGATACGCCAGCATGAACAACGTTTTGACGCACTCATTCTTGACGTGGGCCTGCCGGACGGAGACGGCCGTGATCTGTGCGCCACCTTGCGCAAAGCCGGGATGCGCATGCCGATCATTATGCTGACCGGCTCGGACGAAGAGTCCGACGTAGTGCGCGGCCTCGAATCAGGCGCGAATGATTACATCGCCAAGCCTTTCCGCCTGAACGAACTGCTCGCCCGCCTGCGCGCCCAGCTCCGCATTTTCGAGAACTCCGAAGACGCAGTATTCACCATCGGGCCTTACACGTTCCGCCCGTCCGCGAAACTGTTGCAGGAGCCGCTGCGAAACCGCCGCATCCGGCTGACCGAGAAAGAAGCGGCGATACTGAAATTCCTCTACCGCGCCGGCACGAAGCCGGTGGCGCGCCAGATCCTGCTCAACGAGGTGTGGGGCTACAACGCTGCGGTCACGACCCACACGCTGGAGACGCACATCTATCGCCTGCGCCAGAAGATCGAACCTGACCCGGCAAACGCCCGGCTTCTGGTGACGGAGGGCGGCGGCTATCGGCTAGACCCCGCGGCGTAGAGAAAGCAAGGCCGTTCTGTTGCAGACATGTAACTATCTGCCGCTGGCCCGAACCCTTCTGATTTCTGCCGGACGGAACGAGTTTGGGACGATCAGCCGGCATGTCCGTGCACGGTGTTTCGGGAGACGCCCGCCAGACGGCTGTTCAGGCGTTCGGCTTTAGGCGGCACTCTCTCCGTGCTGCGTCGTATCCAGGCCCTCCATCTCCTCCTCCGCCGTCACTGTCAGGCCGATGGTGGCCTTGAGACCGTAGAGCAGCACCAGGCTCACCAGGCTGCTCCACACCAGAGTCACGGCCACGGCCTTGCACTGGATGACGAACTGGTGGGACGAGCCGTCCGTGCCGCCGATCGTGGCCGAAGCGAACACGCCGGTCAGCAACGCGCCCACGATGCCGCCCACGCCGTGCACGCCGAACGTGTCCAGGCTGTCGTCATAGCCGAAAGCGTGCTTAAGGTAGCTGGCGGACAGGAAACATATCACCCCGGCGGCCGCGCCGATGACAATGGCCCCGCCAGGCAACACGAAGCCGCTGGCCGGTGTGATGGCCACCAGCCCGGCCACCGCGCCGGAGATGATTCCGAGCACGGACGGCTTGCCCCTGAGCACCCATTCGGCGAACATCCAGGCCAGCGCGGCCGCGGCCGTGGCGATCTGCGTCACCGCCATCGCCATGCCGGCGCGCCCGGTGGCGCCCACCGCAGAGCCGGCGTTGAAGCCGAACCAGCCGACCCATAGCAACGAGGCGCCGATCACCGCGTAGGTGAGGTTGTGCGGCGCCATGTTGTCATGTCCGTAGCCGCGGCGCCGGCCCATCACCAGGCAGCACATCAGCCCGGCGATGCCGGCGTTGATGTGCACCACCGTGCCGCCGGCATAGTCCAGCGTGCCGAGCGTGGAGAGCCAGCCGGTGGGCGCCCACACCCAGTGCGCGATCAGGCTGTAGGAGAAGACGGACCAGCCGACCATGAAGAGGCACATGGCGGAGAATTTCATCCGTTCGGCGAATGCGCCGGCAATCAGCGCTGGCGTGATGATGGCGAACGTCATCTGGAACATCATGTACACTGTCTCAGGGACGGTGTACGGCACCGGCGTGAGTCCAGGCACGCCGTTGCCGAGTATGAAGCCGGTATCGTCCTGCTTGGTGAAGTGGTCGGCGATGCCGTGCAGCATGAAACGGCTGGCGTCGCCAAACAGGGAGTTCAGGGGCATCCCGAACAGCGCGCCGGTGGCGGGCCCGTTGGTAAAGGCGATGCTGTAGCCGCAGATCGTCCAGACGAGTGTCACCAGGCAGCAGACGGCGAAGCTCTGCATCACGGTGGCCAGGATGTTCTTGCGGCGGACCATGCCGGCGTAAAACAGCGCCAGGCCGGGAATGGTCATCATCAGCACAAGCGCCGTGCTGGTGAGCATCCAGGCGGTGTCGCCGTGGTCATAGGCCGGCGGCTTGGCTGGGCCCGCCGGGGTGGCGGCTGCCGGCGCAGGCGTCGCCACTGACGGCGCCTGTGCTGCGGCCGATGGCGGAGCCGAGGCGGCCGCCGGCGGTGCTGCATCCGGTGTCTGTGCCAGAGCGGCGCCGGCCAGCAGCGGGAGGACAACGAGGATGGCGGCCAGGACAGCCTTGCGTGTCTGTTGCATCCTGGAGGTCCTCACAGCGCCGCACTGTCCAGCTCGCCGGTCCTGATCCGGACGGCGCGCAGGATGTCGAGCACGAAGATCTTGCCGTCGCCTATCTTGCCGGTCTGCGCCGCGCGCATGATCGCCTCCACCACCGCGTCCACCTGGTCGGACTCCACCGCCACTTCGACCTTAACCTTGGGCAGGAAGCTCACGTGATACTCGGCGCCACGGTAGATTTCCGTCTGGCCCTTCTGCCGGCCGAAGCCCTTCACCTCGGTCACCGTCAAGCCCTGCACGCCGAGCGGCGTCAGCGCTTCCCGCACATCGTCCAGCTTGAAAGGTTTGACGATGGCTATCACCAACTTCATCTCGGCATCCTTGGTTGTGGCCGCGCATCCTTGGCGGCGCGTGCTCGGGAAGGTTGTTAAACAAGAAGCGTGCCGACGGTGGCGAGGGCAGCCAGACCTCCCCCGAAAGAGAGAATCGAATTGCTCTCCCGCCTGCATCATGGCGCGCGCTTGTTCCGCAACGACGCGCACTGGCGGAACCAGCGCGCAAGACCACGCACGCGGGAGCAGAAGATTATTACTTCTTTCAAGAAGGAAGACCTTCCTTCTTGCCACAAACGCCTATGTTTTAGGCAGACTCTCCCGGAAGATGCCACCTATGCTGGATGTATGCGTCGTAGGAGCCGGACCCGTGGGCGGCGCGCTGGCCTGCCGGCTGGCCCGGGCCGGCCTGTCCGTGGCCGTGGTGGACCGCGCGGCGCTCCCACCCATGGAGCACCCGAACTTCGATGGCCGCGCCTACGCGATCGCCGCCGGCTCCCGCGCGCTGCTGGAAGAGGCGGGAATCTGGGACAAGCTGCCGCACGCACCCGGCCCGATCGCGCAGATACGCGTCTCCGACGGCAAGCCGGGCCGGCCCGCCTCCCGCCTGTTCCTGCATTTCGACGCCACCGAACTGGGCGCCGGGCCGGGGCATGGCGGCGCGCTGGGCTGGATGGTGGAAGCACGCAACATGCGCATGGCGCTGAACGCCTGCCTGCACGCGGCGCCTGGCCTGAAGCTGTACGCCCCCGCGGTGGCCGAGGTGACGCGGACTGCCTCAGGCGCGCGTATTTGGCTGGATAGCGGCGAGGATTTTCCGGCAAGGCTGGTGGTGGCCGCGGAGGGGCGCGACTCGCCGCTGCGGCGGCAGGCAGGGTTGACGGCCGCGCGCTGGGCCTATGCCCAGGCAGGCATCGTCTGTGCCATTAGCCACACCCGCCCGCACGATAATACGGCGCTGGAGCATTTCCTGCCGGCCGGCCCGTTTGCCCAGCTGCCGATGGCGGCAAGCGAGGCAGGCGAGCACATCTCGGCCATCGTGTGGACCGAGCGCCGCGATGCCGCCCCGCGCCTGATGGCGCTGGACGACTCGGCGTTCACCGCCGAGGTGCAGACCCGGCTGGGCGACCATCTCGGCGCGATACGGCTGGTGGGCCAGCGCTGGATGTATCCGCTCTCCGCCATGTATGTGCATCGCGTAACCGCGGAGCGGCTGGCCGTGGTGGGCGACGCGGCGCACGGCATACATCCGATCGCCGGACAGGGGCTGAATCTCGGATTGCGTGACTCGATCGCGCTCTCCCATCTGCTGATCGCGGCGAAGGCGGCAGGCGAGGATCCGGGCGGACCTGCCCTGCTGGCGCGCTACGCGCGGGCGCGCCGGCTGGACAACCTCTCCATGCTGGTGGCGACGGACGGGCTGGACCGACTGTTCAGCACAGACAACCCGGTGGTGCGTGCGGCGCGAGACATCGGCATAGCGGCGGTGCATCGCATGCCCGGGCTCAAGCGGGCGTTCATGCGGCAGGCGATGGGAATAGGATAGCAGGCAAGGCAGAGCCCTGTTTCCCAGGGAAAAGCGAGAAGCCGCACCTGCGCTGTCGCGCAACGTTGACGCGTAGGCTCCCTCGGTCGCGCCGGCCGAGACGAAAGTCTTCGTTCCGACACGCTACCGCTCGCCTTGCCGTCTTGTTTCCATCCGCCGGAAAGCCGACCTATTGCCGACGATGAACCACGCCCCGATACGCTCCGATGCCTTTGCCGCCCGCTTCGTGAACAGGGCGATAGGCGAGGCGAGGCGCGGCGTGCCTGTCGTTCTTCTCGGCCAGGACGGCGAGCGCGCGCTGTCGCTGGTGGTCGAGACCGCCACCCAGGCCACGCTGCAGGAGTTCCTGGCCGCCGCGTACGGGAGGCCCGTGCTGCTGCTGGCGGCCTCGCGTGCGGCCGACCTCGTCACAGGGGCCGCGTCCGGGGCGCGTGGGGGGGCTGCCGAGCTGGCGGCGCTCGCCCTGCCGGCGGGGACAGGCCGGCTGGACATCGCCACCTTGCGCGCTCTGGCCGACCCGACGCTCACCCAGGGCGGGCTGCCGGCCGGACGGGCGGATTCCTCGCACATACCGGCGGAGCTGCAAGCCGCCGGCCTGGCGCTCGCGAAGCTGGGTCGTCTGTTGCCGGCCGTGCTGGTGGCCGGCGCCCAGCCTGTCACCACGGGTTTGCTGGACGTTTCCGCGGCCGCCGTTCTCGCTTATCCCGCGGAGGTCGCCGCCAGCCTGGCGCGTGCGGCCGAGGCCCGTGTTCCGCTTGAAGAAGCGGAGGACACGCGCATCGTGGCGTTCCGGCCACAGGACGGCGGCATTGAGCATCTCGCCATCCTCATCGGCCGGCCGGAACAGGCGCAGACGCCGCTCGTGCGCGTGCACTCGGAATGTTTCACCGGGGACCTGCTCGGCAGCCGTCGCTGCGACTGCGGCCCGCAACTGCACCAGGCGATCGCCCGCATGCAGGCAGAGGGCGCCGGAGTCATTCTCTACATGGCGCAGGAAGGCCGCGGTATCGGCCTGGTCAACAAGCTGCGCGCCTACACGCTGCAGGATCGCGGGCTGGATACGCTGGACGCCAACCGCGCGCTCGGCTACGGCGCGGACGAGCGCAGCTTCGCCGCCGCCGCCGCCATGCTGCACAGCCTCGCAACCACCCGCATACGCCTGCTCACCAACAACCCGGCCAAGGTCGCGGGCCTGGCCGCGCACGGTATCGAGGTCACCGGACGGCTAAGCCACGCCATCGCCGCCAACGGCGAGAACGACGCCTATCTTGAGACCAAGGCCCGCCGCTTCGGCCATCTTTTTGGATAGCGGCTTGGACAGCCGGGCTCTGGTAGCGGGGCTGGGGTGAGCACGGCCGTCCTGCAGCCTGACGGCACGCTTCGCTTCGGAGGCGAGACGCTGCGTGTCGCCTGGGGCCGCGCGGGCGTGACCACCCACAAGGAAGAAGGCGACGGCGCCACCCCGGCCGGCCTGCTGCCGCTTCGGCGCGTGCTGTATCGCGCCGACCGTGTGGCCAGGCCACGCGCCTCTGTTCCCGTCGAGCCGATCGCGCCAGAAGACGGCTGGTGCGACGACCCTGGCGACCCGCGCTACAACCGGATGGTGCGCCTGCCCTGCGAGGCGCGACACGAGGAATTATGGCGTAGCGACGGGCTGTATGACGTCGTGGGTGTGCTCGGCTGGAACGACCGTCCCGTGGAGCACGGCCGCGGCTCGGCAATTTTTCTGCATGTGGCTTCGCCGGACTACGCGCCTACCGAGGGGTGCATGACTTTGGCGCTCGCCGACCTGCGAAGGTCGCTTGAAGGCGGCCTGACCGGGATCGACATAGGGTCGGCAGCTTCTGTCAAATAGAGCCAACGAACTTGCTTGCTGCCGCGCAATAACGAGTGCGCCGTGGTCGTATCAGTTTGGACTAAAATTGAAGCTCTGAAGCAAGCCGTTCTTGTTTGCAAAACTTCTTCATCACGAGAGAATAGCTAGAACTTTGCTCCCTCGTCGCTGTCGCCGTCTCGGCTCGTTCAGAAACGCCGGGCTGGTGCCAATTCGAGGCTGCGACGGTTTCGATTCCAAAAGAACCGCCTGTTCACCTGACTCCCAGCAACGCGTACAAACGCTCGGACGCCGGCCAAACCCGCTGTATCGCCGCGTGCCAGGCCAGAAACTCCCACCCCAACGCCACCAGCACAACCAGGCTGGCCACCCATCCCGCCATCACCGCCGGAACCGGCCCAGACCGCGCGACCCGCTCCTCCGCCGTCTCAGGCGGAATGAGCCGCTCAGCAGGCGCCGGCGCCGGGACATGCACGACCGGTGCAGGGTCGGCGTCTGGTGCAGCATCGGCGAGGGCCAAGGCGGGCGGGCTTCCGGCAGGCGCCACCGGTGCTTCGGGAAGGAAGTCCGTGCGGCAGCGGGCGCAGCGCAGCATGCGGCCGGTCGCCAGCACGGCGGCCGGCACGTCATAGGCGGCCTGGCAGGACGGGCAGACGGTGCGCATGTATGTCGTCAGTCTGGAATGGCGTGCCCCGCTTGGCAATCCGCCCCTGTCTGGCATGTGTCCCCCCCTTGGCAACTTGCCCCGCTCGGCGACTTGCCCGCTTGGCAACTTGCAACAGCTCGCGGCAAAACAGCTTCGCGTGCGCGCGGGACAGGGCAGGGGTGGAAGAGACAGAAGACATCGTCAGGCTGGACGGGGTTGGGCTGCGCTACGGCGCCGGCGCCGCTGTTCTGCACGATTTGAGTTTCGCCTTCCCGGCCGGCGCGTTCCGCTGGCTGCTGGGCGAGTCCGGCGCCGGCAAGACCAGCCTGCTGCGCCTCCTCACGCTCGCCGTGCGCCCCACCTCCGGTCGCCTCAGCCTGTTCGGCAGCCGGATAGAGACGGCAAGCCGGCGGGACCTGCCGCCGCTGCGGCGCCGCATCGGCATCGTGTTCCAGGGTTGCCGTCTGCTGCCCCACCTCTCCGCTTTCGACAATGTGGCGCTTCCGCTGCGACTCGCGCCTCGCCCGCAGGCCCTGCTGCGCGCCGACGTAACGGAAATGCTGCGCTGGGTCGGGCTGGAGCAGCGCATGGCGGCGCTGCCTTGCGAGTTGTCCAGCGGCGAGCGGCAGCGCGTGGCGATCGCGCGCGCGGTGATCGCCAGGCCCGCCTTGCTGCTTGCCGACGAGCCCACTGGCGACCTGGACGACACGCAGGCCGGACGGCTGATGCAGTTGCTGGCGGAGCTGAACCGGTTGGGAACGACGGTCGTGGTGGCGACGCATAGCGTGGCTCTGGTGCAGCGGCATCCGGCGCCTGCCCTTCGGCTCGTCGATGGCGGTTTGCGTGCGTGACCAAGCAGACAAGCGGTTCTTTGAAAAAAGGGCCAGCGCTTTGCTCCCTCGCTTGCGGAAGCGCGCGCGGCGTTTGCTACCGGCTCCGGCTGCAGCAACAGCGTCAGGAACAAAAGTCTTCTGGTTCTTTTTTAAAAAAGAACTGCTTGGTTCCTGATGCTCAAACTCCCCCAGCACCGCCTGCTTCCAGTGCTCATAGCCGCCATGGTGTTCCTGGCCGCGCTCTCGGGTGCCGCCAGCCTGGCCGCCGCCCGCCTGGCGGACCAGTGGCGCGGCGCCGCGGACGGCACCACGGTCGAGGTACCGGAGCAGGACGGCGCCGCCGTCGCGGCACTGCTCGGCCCCGCCGCGCACCGCCTGTCGCAGGATGAACTGGCAGCCGTGTTGCAGCCTTGGCTGGGCAAGGATGCCGGCCGGCTTACGTTTGCTCTGCCGGCCGTCTTCACTTTGCCAGGCAGTCCACCGGCTGGCCTGGAACAGGCGCTGGTCCGCGCGGCGCCGGGCGCGCTCGTATCACACGATACGGTCTGGCAGGAGCAGGCGTCCGCCCTTGCAGACAGCGTGCAGGCTTGCGGGACGCTGACGGCTTGTGTTGTGGCGTTCGTGGCGGCCGGAATCGTGGTGTTGGCCACGGGCGCGAGCCTGGCGGAGCACCAGGAAGCAATCGAGGTCATCCACCATCTCGGCGCCGCCGACGGCCTGATCGCCGGCAAGTTCGCCGCCCGCGCGTCGGTCCTGGCCCTGGCGGGGGCGGTCGCGGGCAGCGTGTCGGCGGCGCTGACCTTGCTGGCACTGGCGCGGTTGACGGCGCCATTCCAGCCGCCCGCGCCCGCGTTCACGCTGGCGGCCCTTGCCGCCCGCCTGCCTCCCGCCGTGTGGGCGCTGCTTGCCGTGCTGCCCCTGCTCGCCACGCTGATCGGCTGGTTGACGGCGCAGGCCACGGCGCGCGCCTGGTTGCGCCGGCTGCCATGAGGCGTGCCGTCCCTATCCTGTTCGTCATGGTGTCGGGCCTGACGCTGGCGTGGCTGGCCGGCTTCGCCTGGTTCGTCCAGGGCGCGGTCCGGGCGGAAGCCGGCGGATTGGTGGCCGACGGCATCGTCGTGCTCACCGGCGGGGCGGACCGCATCGTCACCGGCGTGCGGCTGCTGCAGCAGAAGCGCGGCCGCGTGCTGCTGATCAGCGGCGTGGGCCACGGCGCCGCGCTGGCCGACCTGCTGCGCGGCACCGGCATCGATCCGGCGTCGCTGGCCGGCCAGGTAACGCTGGGCCGCGCCGCCACCACAACCACCGGAAACGCGGACGAGACGGCGAGTTGGGTGGCCGCCGAACACCTGCGCTCGCTGCTGGTGGTGACGGCCAGCTACCACATGCCGCGCGCGCTGACCGAGCTGGCGCGCAGCCTTCCCGAGGTGCGGCTGATCGCGGAGCCGGTTCTGCCGCCGGCGCTGCACCACGCGGACCTGGCCACCATGCGGCTGCTCGCCGGGGAGTACACCAAATGGCTGGCGGCCGAACTTTGGCTGGCCCGTCTGGGCGGCGACGGCGGACGCTTGCCAGGGCGCGTTCAAGGAAGGCGCGCGTGATCGCCAGATCGCGGGCCGCCGCGTTCGTCCTGTGGTTCTACGGCGTGACCTTCGCCTTCTGCGTGCTCGGCATCCCGGTCCGCATCTTCGCGCGCCGCCGTGCGCTGTGGGTGGCCCAAAGCTGGGTGAGAACCGTGCTGGCAGGGATGCCGGCGGTGCTCGGCGCGCGGGTGGTGATCACCGGGCTGCATCACCTGCCCGTCTCAGGCCCGGCGCTGATCGCCAGCCAGCACCAGTCCGAGTTCGACACGCTGGTCTGGCTGAAGCTGCTGGTGCTGCCAAGCTACGTGATGAAACAGGAGCTGCTGCGCATTCCGCTGTTCGGCGCCCTGCTTATACCCGCCGGCATGATCCCGGTGGACCGGCAGGGCGGTGCCGCCGCCATGCGGCGCCTGCTGCAGGAGACGGCGGCCGCCGCCATCGCCGGCCGGCAGATCGTGATCTTCCCGGAGGGTACGCGCCTGCCGCCCGGCCAACGGGTTGATCTCCAGCCGGGCATCGCCGCCATTGCCGCGCGCACCGGGCTGCCGGTGATCCCGGTGGCGACCGACTCCGGCCGGCTCTGGACCAGGCAGTTGATGACGCGCCGTGGCGGAGACCTGCACGTGGCCATCGGGCCGCCGATCCCTGCGTCCACGCCGCGCCGGGCCATGCTGCACGGCATCGAGGCGTTCTGGCGGGAATCGGAACGAAACGGCTTTCAGCCTGTGGACAACCTTGTGGACAACGCTGCTCCGCCCCCGCTTACCGGAGCATCCGACGAGAGGTAAGACGCTCGTAAACCACGCTTTTCAAGACGGACGAACAGCCGGGCCGGTGAGCGCCGAGCCGGTAAGCGCCGTGGATAAAAGGAGCTAACACACTGTTTAACAAAGATTTTCGTAATCTGCATGGTTGCATGAGGAGATTTTGGACGGTCTTGGCCGAAAGCACATCGGGCCGGACAAGGCAAACCAATTCGCGATGTGGATGACTTCGATCGCGTGCGCCGGCAGCACGTTCGCGGCATGAGGCGAGGCTGGCGCATCGGGCTGTCAGCGGTCGCCGCCCTGTTGGTGCTGGACACGCTCGCCTGGGGCATCGCCGCAAGCGAGCTTGCGGCCGGCGCCGACCGCTGGATCGGCGATGCCCGGAGGCAGGGCTGGGTGGTGACGGAACGCGAACGCGTCCGCGGCGGCTGGCCGTTCGCGGCAACGCTGGCGATCGCCCAGCCGGAGATCGCAGGCGGGGACGCCTTGCTGCCCGGCGGTCTGCGGTGGTCGTCGCAGCGCCTGATACTGGCCGTATCGCTGTTTGACCCGACTCGGCTGGCGCTCGCAGCCGAGGGGTCGCAACGCCTGCGGCTGTCCGGGCTGCCGGACTTGGCCTTCACCGGCGCCGAGCTTGCCGCCTCGATCAAGCTGTGGGGCGGGGCCGCGGCGCTGGCGCAGATTGATGCCGCGGCACTCACCGGGGGGATCGCCGGATCCCGCCACCCGCAGGATGTGCAGGTAAGCGCCCTGCAGCTGCGCGTGTCCGCCGTAAGCGACCCCAAGACCGGCAATGCCTGGCCCTCGGCCAGGCTGGAGGTGCACGCCGCCGGCATCGGCCTGCCGGACGTGGTGCAGTGGCCGTTGGGCGCGTTCGTCTCGGAGCTGAGCGGAACGCTGGACCTGAGCTCGCCTGCGGCCGGCCCGACCGGGCCTTCCGACATAGAGAGCCAGGCCCGCGCCTGGCGCGACGGCGGCGGCCGGCTAAACGCGCATGATTTCCGCCTGCGCTGGGGTCCGCTGAACCTGAGCGCCACCGCGTCGCTTACGCTGGATCGCCGCCTGCAGCCAGCCGGGTCCGGAAGTGCGGACCTGGCCGGCAGCGGGGCCACGCTCGCAGCCCTGTCGGGCGCCGGCGTGATCACCCCCGGGCTGGCTGCCACGGCGGGGGCGATGCTGGCGTTCATGCCGCGCGCGCCTGACGATGCCGATGCCGTCCGGCTACCGTTCCGGCTGCAGGACGATACCGTCTCTGTCGGGCAGATACCTGTGTTTCAGGTGAGAGATGTTCGGTGGAAATGACGTTCCAGAACTCCAGATCGCCAACCAAGTCCGCCACCGGCGGGGTCGCCCTCCAGTTCCGGCTGCCGCTGGCAAGCTGATTTTACAACCTTTGATATTTTACAACCGCCGCGGTGTACGGATTTACAGCATTCACCGGGGCCGGGCGGTTCATCAGTGAAACGGCGATCCTTCCGTGCGTAGATGCACCAACACAAACGCGACGGAGACCTGGCGCCATGACCCATCCTGCACCGACCGATTTCTACGATGACGGCCTGGTTCACAGCCATGACTGGTCGCGCAACACTCCTCCCGGCGTGCATCACAGCGACCGTCATCAGGCAACCGGCCACGAGCAGGCCGATCACCAGGGCGACCGTCGCATACGTAACTGACGCATCGCGGCTGTTCGCGTCCGGGGCCAGGCTAACGCGGCGGGAAGACCTGGTCCTTCTTCTTCGGCAGGAGAGTTCGGGTTCTCTTGTAGCCGCGTAGTCGCCCGAATCTGACCCAGTGATCAGCAGGGTCCGACGCGTAGCGCTCGCACATCTCCACTGCAGCGATCGGGTAGGCCGTGCAGTACCAGGCGTTGTCGATGTCGAACGCCACTCGCCCCTCTTTGAAACCGTAATGCTCGAAATGGTGGCGGCCACTGGGCATGTGGCCGCCCGCCACCG
>CAHJWU010000010.1 GCA_903643085.1 Rhodospirillales bacterium | reverse complement strand
CCTGGGGGGCGGTCTATCGCGACCTGCCGGCCAGGGAGGCCGCGCCGCAAATCGCCGGTCCGGGGCAATGGGCCGGGCTGCTGCGGCAGGCGACGGTATGGGGCCTGCTGATCGGCTTCGGCGGCACCGTCTATGTGACCTGGCTGTACGTGACCTGGCTGCCAGGCTACCTGGTGGCACGCTGGCACATGGCGGCGGGCACGGCGGCGTATTGGTCCGCCGTGCCGCAGACTGCCGGATTTCTCGGCGCCGTGGTCGGCGGCTGGCTGTCGGACCGCCTGGCCAGGCGGTTTGGCGAGCGCGCGGCGCGTCAGGCGCCCCTGGTGTGTGGCCTGTTCGTCTCCGCCGCGTGTAGCGCCCTGGCGGCGGTCTCTGGCAGCGCCGGCCTGGCGCTCGTGTCGATCGCGGCCGCCCTGTTCAGCGCCAACGTGGCCACAACAAGCGGCTGGGCGCTGGCGGCGGGCCTGGCGCCGGCGGCGCTCATCGCCACGGTGGAGGCGATGGCCAACATAGGCGGCTCGGTGGGCGGTTCGCTGGCGCCGCTGGTGACCGGGCTCGTAGTGGAACGGACCGGGTCTTTCACGCCGGCGCTGCTGATCGCCAGCGCCGTGGCGGCCGTTTGCGGGGCGGCCAACTGGGCGCTGACGCGCCGGGAGATCACCTAGGTTCAGCGAGAGCAAGCAAGACTTCCGGGAACAAGGAGCACCACTCTGTTGCTGGCGCTGGTCGATCGGCTCGACTCATCCTGATTGGCTAGACCAGCGCTTCGAACGCCGTGCCGCCCTATGTCACGCTTTGTTAAGCAAGTGGGCGCAGGCTCTCCGGCATGTCCTTCTCCCTCTCCGGGACGAACCCCATCGCCAGCTATCTTTCCATCGTCAGGGACGAGGGCAAGGAGGTGGCGGCCTATGTCAAATCCGATCCCCCGCTGCAACGGACGGAGGCCGCGTTCCAGCAGGATACGGTGGACATCTCCAGCTCCACGGACCTGCTCAAATCTAAATATCTGCCCGCGCTGCAGGTTGTTCTCGGGGCCAGCAACCTCGGCACGCTGAGCACGGAGACCGGGCTGCTCAGGCAATTGCTCGTGCAGGACCCGACGAGCGCGAAATCGCTCGTCCAGAAGACAGGCAATACGAACTACCTGGATTTTGTCCGCAGCATGAGCGCCCGCTCCACGGTGTCGCTGGGCTTCGGGGACGGATCGGCGGACAGTTTCGTGACCACCGGTGCTGCGGCATCGACCTTGTCGCTGCGCAACCTCCACTACAATTCCAACAACTCGGCGCTGACGGCGGCCGCGCCGGCGCAGGCCTGGACCTACGTGCTCGATGACGGCAGTGCAGGCTCGCAAATCGCCGCTTCCCTGACGGCGTTGCTGCAGGCCACGGGAACGGCGGGCTCGCCAGTCACCGGCAGCTACAGCGCGGGAGCGGGCGGCGGGATCGACGCCTCGTCCGGCGCGCCCGCGGTGACCACGTCCAAGGACAATGCTGGCAACACGGTATATTCGGTGGTGCTGGCAAAGGACGCGACAGGTCGCGCCATTCGCACCGCGAGCGTGATCGGCGTCAATGCCGCGGACTCTGCGCTGGCGGTGCAGCCCGGCACGATCACCGCGGCGAAGGGCACCTCGCTGCTGGCCGCGGCGCTGACGGCCACCGGCTTCAGCGTGTCGCAAAGCGGCACCACGGGGCTTAGCCTGGTCAATCCGGCGACCAACAATGCTTTGTCGATTGCGCCTGACGCCTACTCGAACTTTGCTGGAACAACCCAGCAGCCGGTCACGAAAGGACAGTTCCTGCTGCCGCTCGGCCGGGCCGGGCTGGCGCTGAGCGCTGGGCAGATCCTGCTCAGCGGCGGCGTGGCCGTGGGCACCGTGGCGTCGGTCGATTCGATTGGCGACGTGATGCTCAAGGCCGGCTCCGCCATCAACCTGAGTGCCGGCGCGCGTATGGACGTGGCGGTGGGCGCCGGGGTGACGGGTATCGGCGTGCGACTGACCGCAACCGCCAGCACCGCGGCGGGCAATCAGGTCTCCCTGGGTCCGCAGGGCGCCCGCCTGCAAGCGGGAGAAACCCTGACGGATGACGGCAGCGTGCTCGGTATCGTGGCCTCGGCAGACGCCGACGGAACGGTGCATCTGACCGGCAACCTGGCGATGTCCGTGACGGCCGGCGACACGATAGGCGTGATACCGAAAGTGACGACCGGCAACACTCCGGCGCTGCAAGTGGCCAGCAATGCCGCGAGCGTCCTCAGCCAGCATAACACGAACCAATTCGAGGCCAACGAGGGCAAGCAGGTTCCGGGGCTGGGGGACGCACTGTATTTCAGTCGTGTGGCGCCCACCATCACCAGTGTCAACCAGCTGATGAGCGACACGACGCTGCTCAGGGTCGTCACCACGAACCTCGGTCTGCAGGACACGTTCAGCAACCTTCCCTTTGACCAGCAGGTGAGCCTGCTGACGGCGAAGGTCGATTTCAAGCAGTTCAGCACGCCGGCCAAGGTGCAGGGCTACGCCGAACAATATCTTGCGCTGACCAACGAACAGGCGAGCGCGGACCAGGCCACCGCCCTTGCAGCCAGCCTGTTTTCCACCAGCACCAGCTCGGATGACAACACGCCGGATCTGCTTTCGGTTCTCTACCCGACCGAGGGTTCCAGCACCGTGAGCGTGCTGTCGCTGTTCGGCGGCGATTCGGGCGCGGATGGCTCTTCTGGGACGGTTTCGCTGTTTGCGTAAGCGCCGGACGGAAAGCAAGCAGTCCTCATCAAAGGTAATCAGACTTCCCTGCACGTGCAGTGTTCCGGGTCGCTCGAGGTTCGCAGACCACAAAGAGAACGCAAAATTTTCGGCTCTTTTTTTGGAAAAAGAAGGTCTCGGTTACTTTCGCAAATGTTTTGTTAGGTTTTCCGGTCGATGATGAGGGTGTCGAAAACACCTGACCGGGAAAAAACCCATGTCTCTCTTCTCCGTAAACACCAACCTCGGCGCTCTGGCCGCTTTGCAGTCGCTGAACACCACGCAGCAGCAGCTCACCCGGGCGCAGAACGAAGTCTCCACCGGGCTCAAGGTTGGCAGCGCGTCTGACAACCCTGCCATCTACGCCATCTCCAACACCATCAACTCCAACATCGCCGGCCTGTCGGCAGTGTCGGATTCGCTGAACTTCGGCGCGCAGATCGTAACCACGGCCAGCAATGCCATCAGCCAGATCACCGGCGTGCTTGCCAACCTGCAGCAGACGGTCACCAACTCCGGCCAGACCGGCCTGGACCTGAGCACGCTGCAGAACCTGGTCAACTCGGACCTGACCCAGATCAATCAGTTCGCCACGCAATCCACTTTCACCGGCGTGAACCTGCTGACCACGAAGGGTGATGGCGCCGTCAACACGTCGGCCAACATCGTCCAGGGTCTTGATGGCTCCACCTTCAACGTTGCCAACCAGGCGACGACGGTGGGCGGCAGCGGCGCGGTCACGTTGACGGACGCGCTCGGCCTGACCGGCCTGAGCGTGACGGCGAACGGCACCACCGGCTACCAGGTCTCGTTCAACAACAACCTCTCCGTCGGCAGCTTCGCCCCCGCGTCGGCCGCGGCCACCACGCCGGCGGCGAACACGGACGCCGCGTTCCAGCTCACCACCGGCACCGGCGCCACCGCGCACACCTACTCCTTCGAGTTCACCGATGACAGTGCGACGGGGACCAACTCCATCCCGTTGCAGACGGACCAGAACGCCAACACCACCATCATCGCGGTGCACATCAACAGCACCACGCAATCGACCAACCAGATCACCGGCGCGCTCATCACCGCGGCGCGCGCCAACGGTTTCGGCGTGCTGCAGAACACCGACGGCTCGCTCAACATCACTGGCTCTGACGTGCAGAACGCCAGCTTCGGCACGGTTTCGGCCGGCACCTACACCGCCAGCACGGCCGAGGGTGTCACCACCACCGCGCTCACCGGCTCGCAGGCGCTGGTCTCCGCGGTGCAGAACGCCGTCAACAACGCCAACACGATCGCGGCGAACCTTGGCGCGGTCTCGCAGCAGATCACCGGCATACAGAACTTCACCACGTCGCTCAGCTCAGCGCTGACGGCTGGCGTCGGTGCGCTGACGGATGCGGACCTGGCGGCAGAGAGCGCACGCCTGACCTCGTTGCAGACCAAGCAGCAGCTGGCCACGCAGTCGCTGTCGATCGCCAACAAGCAGCCGCAATCCCTGCTGACCCTGTTCCAGCAGTAACACCTAGCCCGAAGCAGCCGCCGGCCTGATCGCCGGCGGCTGCGTCTTTTCCGCAGGAGGCCACGATACGAAACGCAGCGTCGCACTACCAAAGGGCGAGCGAAGCCGCCATGTCGGGGCGCGACACCGAATGCGCCGCGTTCCGCATGGTAAACCGTGAACTGGAAGCGTGCACGGAAGGCGCTTCGCGCGTGCGCGCGATCGGCCGCAACCATAACCTGTGGTCGGTACTGGTGAAGGATCTCTCGCTTGCGGAGAACCGGCTGCCCGAGCCGGTCAAGGCACAACTGATCGGGCTCGGCCTCTGGTCAATGCGCTACAGCACATTGGCGTTGTTACGCGACCTCCCCGTCGGCCCGCTCATCGCCGTAAACAGCAACGTGCTTGACGGTCTGACAGCCCAGAACGCAAATCCGCGCAGCGAGGAACGGCCGGCATCGCCTTTCCAGGCCTGATCTCGTTGGCCAGGCAGCGCCCTACCCTCTTTACAAGAAGCCAGGATTTCTGCTCCCTGCCGGCGCTTGTCTGACCAGAAGCCGGCGAAGCGCAGTGGCAGTCTGCCACTTTGCCGACGCAAAAGGATTGTCGGCGTCCCAGCACCCAAGGTGCCAAGATTCGGCCACATTCGGGCCTGCCCCATGCCGCACTACAGCGCTTTATTCTCGTAAGTGCTGGTGAGAACGCCGGCACTTCCGGGGACGACGCAATCATGACGACGCATGCTTCCGCCACCATCAGCCTGCAACAGGGTCGCATCAAGCCGAACCTCTGCAACCCCGCCACCCTGTTCGCCCTGGCCATCGCGGCCGCCGGCAGCCTGGGGCTTTGGAGCTTCACCAACCACAAGCAGGCGGTGCCGGATTTCACCGGCGAGGTGAGCGGCCTGGCGTTCTCGGACTACCACCGTGGCCAGACGCCGGAGCACAACGACTATCCCAGCACGGACCAGATGCGCGCCGATCTGGCAAAGGTGGCGAACGTCACCAGCCGCATACGAACTTACACCGTGGCCGGCCCGATGGCTGACATTCCGGCACTTGCCGCCGACTATCCCCTGCGCGTGACCCTCGGCGCCTGGCTGGACCGCAAGATCGCGCATGACGATGCCGAGGTCGACCGGCTGATCGAGACCGCGAACGCCAACCCGGACGTGGACCGTGTGATGGTCGGCAACGAGGTGCTGTTGCGTGATGACCTCACCACACAGCAGCTCGTCGCCTATATCGGCCGCGTGCGCGCCGGCGTGCACGTCCCCGTCTCCACCGCCGAGCCATGGCATGTCTGGCTCAAGCACCCCGAACTCGCGGCCTCGGTGGATTATATCACCATCCACCTCCTGCCTTACTGGGAAGGCCTGCCGATCGACCAGTCCCTGGCCTACATCATGGACCGGCTCGACCAGGTGCAGCACGCCTATCCCGGCAAGCACGTCGTCATCGGCGAGGTTGGTTGGCCGTCCAACGGCGTGGCCATCGGCGGCGCCCGCGCAAGCCGGGTGAACCAGGCGCTGTTCATGCGGCGGTTTTTCAACATCGCCCAGCAGCGCGGGCTGGACTACTTCGTCATGGAGGCGTTCGACCAACCCTACAAAACCAGCTTCGAGGGCCGTGCCGCCGGCTACTGGGGCATGTCCGACATCGACGGCCATGCCAAATGGGCGATGACCGGCTCGGTGCTGGAGACGCCGGACTGGACCACGTGGGCGATACTCAGCACCGCCGCGGCCGCCCTCGCCGCCGGCCTGCTGCTGTCCCGCCGGCCCGACATTCGCCTGCCCGGCAAGCTGCTGGTGGCCGGCCTGGCGCAAACCTTCGGCGCCGTCTTCGCCCTCGTCCTGCTGGCGATGGCGGGCAAGTATCTGTCGCACTTCGCGGAGATCGTCTGGGGCAGCCTCGCGGCGGGCCAGGCGCTCCTGCTGTTCCTGCTGATGGCCGACAGTTTCGAGCTTGCCGAGACGGTGTTCGGCCGTGTGCAGCGCCGCCACCCGGTGATCGTGCCGGCCGCCGCCGGTGCGCAATTGCCCAAGGTCAGCCTGCATCTGCCGATCTGCAACGAGCCACCGCTCATGGTGCGCCAGACGCTGGATGCGCTGGCACGGCTGGACTACCCCGATTTCGAAGTGGTGGTGGTGGACAACAACACCGCCGACCCTGCGCTGTGGGAGCCTGTCGCCGAGCACTGCGCCCGTCTCGGCGCCCGCTTCCGTTTCTTCCATCTGGGAAGCTGGCCTGGCTTCAAGGCGGGCGCGCTGAACTTCGCCCTCTCGCAGACCAGCGCGGATGCCGAGGTCGTCGGCGTGCTGGACAGCGACTACATCGCCGATCCCGACTGGCTGCGCTGCATGGTGCCGCAATTCGCCAACCCGCGCGTGGGCTTCGTGCAGTCTCCGCAGGATTATCGCGACAATGACGGCAGCTTCTTCAAGCGGCTGATGTTCTGGGAATATGCCGGCTTCTTTCATCTCGGCATGGTCAACCGCAACGAGCGCAATGCCATCATCCAGCACGGCACCATGAGCCTGGTACGCCGCAGCGCGCTGGAAGAGAGCGGACGCTGGGCCGAATGGACGATCACCGAAGACGCCGAACTGGGCCTGCGGCTGTTCCGCGCCGGCTGGGAGGCGGTCTATTCGCCGCGCAGCTTCGGCCGCGGCGTGATGCCGGACGACTTCGCCGCCTTCCGCAAGCAGCGCTTCCGCTGGGCCTACGGCGCCATGCAGATCGTGCGCGGCCACGCCGGCGCACTGCTCAACCCGTTCAACCGCGAGCTGACATTGGGCCAGCGCTGGTCTTTCGTCACCGGCTGGCTGCCCTGGGTGGGTGACGCGCTGGGCCTCGCCTTCCTGCTTATGGGCCTGGCCTGGTCGATCGGCCTGATCGTGGCCCCGATGCGCTACGAGTTCCCGATCGTGCTCTTCATGGTGCCCTCGATCGGCCTGTTCTTCTTCAAGCTCGCCCAGATCTTCGCGCTTTACGGCGCGAAAGTGCCCTGTGGCTGGCGGGACCGCGCGGGTGCGGCAATTGCCGGGCTGGCGCTGAGCCACACGATCGGCAAGGCGGTGTGGAAAGGCCTGTTCATACGCAGCGCGCCGTTCCTGCGCACGCCGAAGCTGGAGAACGCGCCGGCCATCATCCAGGGGCTGGTCATGGCCCGCGAGGAGCTTGTGCTGCTGGTCCTGGCCTGGACCGCCATGGTGGCGGTGGGCTGGGTGCACCATCTGGCCACGTGGGAGGCGAAGCTCTGGTGCGCCGTGCTGCTGACGCAGTCGCTGCCATACCTGGCCGCGGTGACTGTGGCCGTGGTGGCCGCTTTCCCGGCGGCGCGTGCCGTGACGGTCAGGCCGCGGGTGTTGCAGCTTACGCCGCAGCTTGGGAGCGATTAAGGAGGACAGGAAGCGTTCTTTCTAGGAACAGAACGCTTGCTCCGCTGTCGCGCGCCTCTTCGCAGCCGCCGACAGGGAGCAGGAGTTTCCGTCAAAGAAGAACTGCTTTCTTTCTTCAGGAGCGTAAGCAGCTTGCACAAGCCCCTCCCACCGCTCGCCCCGATCCTCGGCATTGCCGGCATCCTTCCCTTTGCCGCCTTCAGCATAGCCGCCGTGGGCGCGGCGCCCGACTCCGCTCTCACTGCCACGCGCGGCCTGGTCGGCTACGGTGCAGTCATCCTCGCTTTCCTCGGCGGCGTGCATTGGGGCTTCACGCTGGACGAGCCGGAACTCGCCCGCTACGTGCGCGTCCGACTGACACTGGGGGTAGTACCCTCCCTTATCGGCTGGGCGGCGATACTTGCCAGCCTGGTCAGTGAGCCGGCACTCGGCCTTGCCATACTCGTTGCCGGCTTCATTGCCACGATTGTGATCGAGTGGCGCGGCCACCGTCTGGGCCTGGTTCCGGGCGGCTACATGCTCATGCGCTGGGGAATATCCGTCGTTGTCATCGCCCTGCTCGTAGCCGTGCTGGTCGTGAGGGTGATCGGCGGACGCGTAATACTATGAAGATTGTCTTTATTTTAAGATTTTTTTGTGCTTAACGAGATCTTACCTTCAGTTCGGAACCGTTTCCATGACCGACGCGATGATCATTCCTTTCCCCTTGCAGGATCATAAGCAGCAGGAGCGTGCGCGCCTGCGCCGGGCGATGACGGACCTGCAGGCGGCGGTGGCCGAACAGAAGCAGGCGGTCAGCGAATGGCGTTTCGCTTTGGCGGAACTGGGGATCGGCGTAGCCGGCCTCGGCCAGGCACTCATCAGCTACCAGGACAGTCTGGGCGGCGTGGAGACGCAACTCGGTGGGTTGAAGCGCGAAGCGGCGGACCTGCAGGCTACAGCGCAAGCTTTATCCGCCGGCCTATGACGGCCAGGGCGGCGAAGCTGATCAGGGACGTGACCGCCAGATAGATACCCGGGATGCCGAGCAGACCGGTGGACTGTATCAGCCATTCCATAGCCAGCTGTGCGAAGCCGCCAAACACAACCACGCCCAGGGTGTAGCCCAGAGACATGCCAGCCGCCCGCACGGCGACGGGAAACATCTCCGCCATCAGCGCGGCCGAGGGCGCCGTGTAGGCTGCTCGCAGGACGCTGATGCCGATAAAGACTCCTGACATGGCCAGGGCCGTCGGCTGCGCGATCACCAGGAGGATGGCGGGATAGGCGAGAACGGCGAGCGCCCCCACCGACCACAGCATCACCGGCAGCCGCCCCGTCCTGTCGGAGAGAATGGCTGAAAACGGCGTCACCACCAGCGGCGCCAGCGAAGCGACGAAGCCGACCGCGTAGCTGCCGGACAGCGTCGCGTGCAGGTGGCGATGCACGTAGGTAGGCAGATAGATGTTCAGGTAGGTGCCGGCCGTGCCGCCCGCCACGACGCAGGCTGCAAGTGCGATGCGTCCGGAGTAGCGCGCGCCAAGCAGGCTCAGCGGCGTGTCATGCGCGTCCAACGCACGGAACGGCGGCGTCTCGTCCACATGCCGCCGCACGTACCAGCCGACCGGTCCGATCAGCAGCCCCAGCAGGAACGGCAAGCGGAAACCCCAGGTGCCCACCGCCTCGGGCGACATGCTTGCTGCCACGCTCCACGCCACGCCGGAGCCCAGGATCGCCGACACCGACTGGCTGGTATACTGGAAACTGCCGAAGAACCCTGCCCGGCGCCCGGCATGCTCGATCATGAACGCGGTGGCGCCGCCGAACTCGCCACCGGCGGAGAACCCCTGGATCAGCCGGGCCACGAGGATCCCGGCCGGCGCCAGCAGCCCGATCTGCCGGTAGCCCGGCATCACCGCCATCAGCGCGGTGCCAACCGTCATCAGCAGGATGGTGAGCGTGAGGGCCGCCCGGCGGCCGCTCCTGTCCGCATAACCGCCGAGCACGAGGGCGCCGAACGGGCGGGCGAGGAAGGAGACGCCGTAGGTGCCGAAGGTGAGCAGCAAGCCGGTGGCGGGGCTGGAGGACGGAAAGAACGTTGCGGCGATCTGCTGGGCGAAATAGCCGAAGACGGTGAAGTCGTAGAATTCTAGCGCGTTGCCGGCTGAGGCGGCTAAGATCACGCGTGTTAGGGGAGTCTTGCTGGGCGCCGCTTGCACTCAGGCGGGCCAGGGCGAGAGAGAAAGCAAGCAGTCCTTTTTTGAAAAAAAGGACCAAAAAACTTTTGCCTCTCCGCCTGCATCGCGGCCTGGCCCTGTTCTGCCGATACGCGTGCTGGCAGAACGGGCACGGCCGCGGTGCAGGCGGAGAGGCAAAAGTTTTTTGCTTCTTTTTTGCAAAAAAGAAGGCCTTCCTTACTTACTCAGCCGCATCAACCATAGCCGCCGGCTTGGCATGCGCCTTTTTCATCGCATCCTCCACATGCCGGCTGAACACGAACTCCGCCGGCCGCTGCTTGTCGAGCGAGATCTCCTTGGCCATCGCCCCGTCCGTCCGCGGCCCGCGCAGCAGCACGCGCGCGATCTTCAGCGGGTTCTTCACCGCGTCCACCACGGCGGTCGCCTCGTAGCCGGAATGCACCATGCAGTCGGCGCATTTCTCGTAGTTGCCGGTGCCGTAGGCGTCCCAGTCGGTGGTCTCCATCAGCTCCTTAAAGGTTTTGGTATAGCCTTCGCCGAGCAAATAGCAGGGGCGCTGCCAGCCGAACACGTTACGCGTGGGGTTGCCCCACGGCGTGCAGTGGTATTCCTGGTTGCCGGCGAGGAAGTCGATAAACAGCGGGCTCTGACCGAACTGCCAGCCGCGACCGCGGCCCAGCTTGAGGATGTCGCGGAACAGCTGCTTGGTCTTCTGGCGGCCGAGGAAATGCGCCTGGTCCGGGGCACGCTCATAGGCGTAGCCGGGCGAGGTCATTATGCCGTCGATGCCCAGCGCCATCGCCTCGTCGAAGAACTTGGCCACCCGCTCGGCATTGGCACCGTCGAACAGCGTGCAATTGATGGAGACCCGGAAGCCGCGCGCCTTCACCGCCTTGATAGCGGCGACCGCCCGGTCGAACGTGCCGTCCTGGCTCACCGCGCGGTCGTGCATGTCGCGGTCGCCGTCCAGGTGGATGTCCCAGGTGAAATACGGATGCGGCTTGTAGAGGTCGAGCTTCTTCTCCAACAGCAGCGCGTTGGTGCAGAGATAGACGAATTTCTTGCGCGCCAGGATGCCCTCGACGATCTCCGGCATTTCCTTGTGCAGCAGCGGCTCGCCGCCGGCTATGGAGACGACCGGCGCGCCGCATTCATCTACGGCCTCCAGCGCGTCGGCCACCGAGATGCGCTGGTTCAGGATGGGTGCCGGGTAGTCGATCTTGCCGCAGCCGCCGCAGGCCAGGTTGCAGCGGAACAGCGGCTCCAGCATCAGGACCAGCGGGTAGCGCTTGCGTCCCGCCAGATGCTGTTTGACCACATAGGCGCCGACACGCAGCACCTGCTTCAAGGGAACCGACAATCCACGTTCTCCCGCCGGCCGCGCCTCGCCGCTCTGGCTCGGACGCAGCGACCACTGATACACATCACGCACCCTGGACCGATCCGCGGGCGACCCCGCACATTGTGCGGCGCCGCGGTCGGTGCCAGCCCAGGCAGCGTTCCATATCGCACTGCGTTGCTGATCGGACAACAATGACGGGAAGATCGGCTGTTTCGTGAGGGTTCTGCGGCAATCAGGTCACAGCCTCATCGGGCGACTCGGACGCCGCGGATGACCCGCCAGCGCGCCGACGTGCTGCTGACCGAGCGCGGCCTGGCTGAAAGCCGCGCCCGCGCGCAGGCGCTGATCCTCGCCGGCAAGGTGTTCTCTGCCGACCGCCGGGTGGCCAAGGCCGGCGACCAGCTCGCCGCCGACGCGCCGCTGGAAGTGCGCGGCCAGGACCATCCCTGGGTGTCGCGCGGCGGCCTGAAACTCGCGCACGCTTTGGCCGCATTCGAACTCTCGCCTGAAGGGCTGGCCTGCCTCGACGTGGGCGCCTCCACCGGCGGGTTCACCGACGTGCTGCTCACGCACGGGGCGGCCCGGGTGCACGCCGTCGACGTCGGGCACGGCCAACTCGCCTGGAAGCTTCGCAGCGACTCGCGCGTGCGTGTGCTTGAGAGGACCAACGCCAGGCATCTGACCGAGGCGGCGGTCGGCGAACCGGTGGGCGCGCTGGTGTGCGATGCCAGCTTCATCGGCCTGCGCACGCTTCTGCCCGCGCCGCTGTCGCTGTGCGCGGCGGGCGCCTGGGCGGTGGCGCTGATAAAGCCGCAATTCGAGGCAGGACCCGGCCAGGTGGGCAGCAAGGGCGTGGTGCGAGACCCTCTCGTTCATGCGTCCGTATGCAGGCTGGTGCAGGACTGGTGGGCTTCCCTGCCCGGCTGGCAGGTGCTTGGCATCGAGCCCAGCCCGATCACCGGCCCCGAAGGCAACCGGGAGTTCCTGATCGGTGCGCGGTTCGTTGGCCTACCTGTGGTGGACTGAACGCCCTCACGGTTTGGAATTCGCCGTTGAAGAAGCAGGCAAGACCTTCTTTTGCAAAAAAGAAGCTAAAAACTTTTGCTCCTGCGCAGGCTTGGACGCCTCGATCTGTCTTGGCGCCGCCTGGCTGCTGCGGATGCTTTACTCAATCGCAGATCGCGAAGGCCGCCTGTATCAACGCCAGGTGGCTCAACGCCTGCGGCACGTTGCCGAGCATCGCATGCGTGTCCGCATCCATCTGCTCGTTCATCAGCCCTAAATTGCCCTGCGTGACCGCCAGCAACGCAGCCATCTGACGCCGCGCCGAGTCGCGCTCGCCCAGCAACGCCGTGCACTCGACCAGCCAGAACGCGCAGGCCAGGAACGTGCCTTCTTCGTCCTGCGCACCGCTGTAGCGATAGACGAGCCCGTCTCGGCCAAGCTCGCGCAGCACGGCATCGCGCGTCAGTGCGAGGCGGTCCCGGCGCACAAAACCGAACCGGGTGATGAGCAGGATCGCTGCGTCGAGGCGTTCGGTGCCCGGATGCATGACATAGGCGCGTTTCGTCTCGCTCCAGCAATTCTCGTCGACCCAATCGCAGATGCGGTCGCGCGAGCGGCGCCAGCGTTCGCAATGGCTGGCGTCGATCTGTCCTGATTCCGCCAGCATCACCGCACGGTGCATCGCCGTCCAGCAGCCGAGTTTGGATATGGTGTAGTGTTCGGCCTCGCGCAGTTCCCAGATGCCGGAATCCTTGCTGCGCCAAAGATCCGCGCAGCGGTCGGCCAGCACGGCCAGCAGCCGCCGCGTCACCAGGTCCAGCACGTGGCCGCTCTGGACGAACAGCCACGCGGTCTCCATCACGTCGCCGAACACGCCGAGCTGGAGCTGGTCGCGGGCATCGTTGCCGTCCAGCACGGGCCGGCTGCCGCGGTAGCCTGGCAGGTCCAGCGCGCGTTCGCGCGGCGCCAGTGAGCCGTCGAGCCGGTACATCGTGCGTATCGTGCTGTCGTGCCGCCTGATCGTGGTGATCAGCCAGGCGAACGCAGCGCGGGCTTCCTCCATGGCGCCGACACGCAGGAACGCCTTTATGCTGAACGCCACGTCGCGCACCCAGGCGTAGCGGTAGTCGTAGTTCTTGGCCCCGCCAATGCGTTCCGGAAGCGCACTGGTCGCCGCCGCGGCGATGGCGCCGGTGGGCGAGTGCAGCAGCAATTTCAGCGCGAGCGCGCTGCGGCAGACGTTGTCTCCGTAATCGCCCTTGTAGCCCAGATTGCAGCACCACTCCCGCCAGGCCTGGTCCGAGCGGTCGATACGCGCGTCGATCGTCTCCAGCGACGGCAGCACCAGCGGCTCATCCGCGCTGGCCAGCACGGCAATGATGCTGCGGCTGCCGGGATGCGTGTCCAGCCTCGCGCACAGGCCGCAATCATCCTCCGTCAGCCGCTGCACGGTGTCGTCGGCGCGGAACGCGCACATCACGCCGTCCACATGCAGCAGGTCACCGTGCGGGGTGGCCTCGCGCCAGGGCGTGGCCTGGCCCAGCCGCTGGCTCGGCCGCACCTCGATGGCGAAGCGCACCGTGCCGCTCAGGCCTTCCACACGGTGCGCCAGCTCCGTCCAGGGCAGCCGCCCGGACATCCCGCTGTTAAGCGAGGCGGTCAGCCGCGCGCGGCCACCAGGCGTGGTGAACACCTGCTCCAGCACGTTGCTCTGCGGCCGGTAGTGCCGGGTGACGGTGAACGGCTGCTCCGGCGTGATGCTGAGCCGGCCGCCCTGCTCGCCGGCGAGCAGCCGGTCGAACAGCGGCTTGCTGTCGATGCCAGGCACGCACAGCCAGTCGATCGAGCCGTCCGCACCGGCCAGCGCCACGCTCCGCCCGTCGCCCAGGCACGCGTACTGGTCCAGCGGCAGCACGTCATCCTGCCGGACCGCCTGGTGCGGTCCGGCCGCGTGGGGCGGCGGCTGCGTGTTCAAGGCGCGCCTGGCGCGATCGTCACGGCAGGTGGTTGCCTCCCGTGACGCCGTAGATCTCGCCTGTCACGAAGCTGGATTCCTGGCTGGCCAGCAGGACGTAGATGGGCGCCAGCTCGGCCGGCTGACCGGGGCGCTTGAGCGGCACGGAGGAGCCCAGATCGGGTATCTTGCTTTGCGGCTGTCCGCCGGAGGTCTGCAGCGGCGTCCAGACCGGGCCGGGCGCCACGGCGTTCACCCGTATCGCCTTGTCGGCCACCTGCTTGGCCAGCGCGTGCGTGAACGCCACGATCGCCGCCTTCGTGCCGGCGTAGTCGAGCAGCATGGGCGACGGCTGGTAGGCCTGGATCGAGGTGGTGTTGATGATCGTGGCACCCTTCGGCATCAGCGGGATGGCCGCCTTGCACAGCCACATCATGGCATAGACGTTCGTGCGGTAGGTCGCCTCGATCTGGTCTGTGGTGAGGTCGGCGATGTCGTCAACCGCTGTCTGCTTGCCCGCCACGTTGACCAGTATGTCCAGCCCGCCCAGCGCCTGCGCACCCTCGGCCACCAGCTTCTGGCAGAACGCCTCTTCGCTTATGTCACCCGGCATGCAGACGGCGCGCCGGCCGGCCTGGGTGATGAGCGCGGTCACCTCGTCGGCGTCCTTCTGCTCGGACGCCAGATAGCTGAGCACCACGTCGGCACCCTCGCGGGCGAACGCGATGGCGGCGGCGCGGCCGATGCCGCTATCCGCGCCGGTGATGATGGCGCGGCGGCCTTCCAGGCGGCCGAAGCCGCGGTAGCTCGTCTCGCCATGGTCCGGCTTGGGATCCATGTCCTGCGCCAGGCCGGGCGCGGATTGCGGCTGCTTGTCGAATTTCGGCTGCGGATACTGGGTGAGCGGGTCGCGCATGGTGTATTGCGTCTGCACGGCGGCTGACATCGGTGGAGCTCCTCCTGGAGTGGCGGGCGTGCAACGTCAGTGGGTTCCCTGGGTTCAAGCAGGCCGAGGCAGGCCCTGCCGTCAGAAAGAAGAGGCGAAACGTGCCGGTGCGCTGCCGCGCGGCACGGGACACGCTGGTCTGTGTCGAGCACCAGCGTGTGGGAGTTTTTTGTCCGTCTTTCAGGAGAGGACGGCCTGCCTTGCCGCAGGCAACCCCGACCGAAAGGCCGCGTATGGGGCGCCGACGCCCTAGCTTCATGAGGCCTGCCCGATGCCGATCTTCCACCTCTCCCCCGTGATCACCGAGCTGCGCGATCCTGCCTGGGGCGAAAGCCCGGTGCGCGACGAATGCTGGGTGAACGCGAACGACGAGGCGGAAGCCCGCGGCATGGCCAGTGCCCGCTTCCAGGACGCAAGATCGACCGTTCCCGGCCACGTCTCGGCGCCGAGCCCCTGGCGCGACGGAAGGCTGGTCGCCGCCACCCAGAGCGAGGAGACGCCGGACGGCATGACGATACCTTACGGCACGGTCGTCGCCGGACGCCAGGCGTGACCTGATTACGGCGAGGTTCCGCAGGCGCGGACCGAGCTCGGAGCCAGCGGGTATAGCCCGTGCGCGCAGACAGCTGGTCACAATTCTGTGAGGGAACATCTTTGTAGCTTCCCGGTTAGGCACCGGATCGTGTCATTTCGGTGACCGTGCCGACTCGCTGTCAGGATTAGAATGCCCGGGACTGTTCTCATCACCGGCGGTGCCGGCTTCATCGGCACTTACGTCGCCGCCGCCCTGCTGTCCGAGGGGCACAACGTCCGTGTCCTGGACAGCCTGATCGAGCAGGTCCATCCGCCAGGTGCCGCGAAAAACCCCTTGCTGGAGCATGTGGAATTTGTCCGCGGTGACGTGCGCGATGCGGCTTCGGTGGAACGCGCGTTGCGCGGCGCGGACAAGCTGATCCACCTGGCCGCAGAGGTCGGTGTCGGCCAGAGCATGTATGCGATCGACCGTTACGTCTCCGTCAACGATCACGGGACGGCCGTTTTGTTGCAGGCGCTGATAAAGCAGCGTGTGGAGCGCGTGGTCGTGGCGTCCTCCATGAGCATCTACGGCGAAGGGCGTTACGTGACGCCGGACGGCACGATCGTCGATGACGCGACGCGGCGTGCTGGCGACACCGGCTGGAATCCCGTGGGCCCCGGCGGGGAAGAACTCACGCCCGTCGCCACGCCGGAAGCCAAGCCGGCGAGCCTGGCCTCGGTCTACGCGATCTCCAAATACGTGCAGGAACGGCTGACCCTCAACGTGGCGCCTGCCTACGGCATGCAGGCGGTGGCGTTGCGCCTGTTCAACGTCTATGGCGCCGGCCAGGCGCTTTCAAACCCCTACACCGGCGTGCTGGCGATATTCGCCTCGCGCCTGCTCAACGGCCAGCGCCCGATGGTGTTCGAGGACGGCGCCCAGCGACGCGATTTCGTGCATGTGGAGGACGTGGCGCGCGCCTTCCTGCTGGCGCTGAACGAGCCGCGCGCCGATGGCGGCGTCTTCAACATCGGCAGCGGCCACAGCGTGAGCGTCGCCGAGGTGGCGACCAGCTTCGCAGGTGCGATGAACCGCGCGGACCTGGCGCCGGAGATCACGCAGAAAGCGCGCACCGGCGACATACGCAACTGTTTTGCCGATATCGGCCACGCCCGCGACGTGCTCGGCTTCCATCCGCGCCGCAGTTTCGAGGACAGTTTCGACGAGATGGCCGACTGGGTCAGCAAGCAGACCGCCGTGGACCGGGTGGCGGATGCGCGGCGCGAGCTAGAGCTGCACGGGCTGGTGGCATGATCGAGCCGGAACACGCCGGCAAGATCGGATTTTCTCAGGAGTTTGCGACCGGCGACGACGCCGCCGTAGACGCGGCGCTGGGCCGCCTGCAGCTCCTCGGCGTGAGGCATCTGCGGCTGCCGATCACCGAGGATTCAAGCGCGACACCGGCCGGTATCGGCTGGATCAGGCACCTGCTCGCCCGGCTCGCGCCGGAGCTGGAGGTGATGCCGTTCCTGGACGTAGGACAGGCGGGGTCTGTTCCCGACTGGGTGCGCCGCGTCCTGGCGCAACTCACCACGAGCGAGGCTGTCGAGATCCGTTGCGGCCTGCCTACGCTGCGCGCCGTTGGCCAGGCCGCTCGGCAGGCCGGATGCCGACCCGTCCTCAGCGTGGCGGCCAAGGGTGCCGCCGCCTGGCTGCAACGGGCGGGCGAGTCCGGCGCCCTGGCCGGTTTCGACGCGATCGGGCTGCACGCTTCGCCGCCTGCCGGCGGCCGTGCCGCCTGGAGCGCCCTGCTCGCCGAAACCGGTCTGGCGGCTCGCCGCTTCAACCCTGACCTGGCGGTGTGGATCACCGGGACCGGCTACGGCGCGTGGCGCCACGACACCGCGCATCAGGCGCAGCTCTTCACCGACGCGGCGGCGGCGCCGGCCGGGCGGATGTTCTGGTCCACCCTGTTCGACCAGCCGCATGCCGGCTCTCCCGATCCTGCCCGCAGCCATTGCGGCGTCGTCGATCAGGCCGGCCAACCCAAGCTGCTCGGCCGGCTGCTGGAAGGCGGGGTGGCTGAGGTGGAGCGCGTGCTGGCCAGCGCGCGCCGGCTCAAGCTGCCGGCGGTGACCGCCACCCGTCCGGTGCTGGTGACCGGCGGCGCCGGCTTCATCGGCGCCAACCTTGCCGACCGGCTGGCCGCCGAAGGCCACCACGTACATATATATGACGCGCTGGCCCGGGCCGGCGTGGAGCGGAACCTGCATTGGCTGGCGCGCCGCCACCCCACGCGCATCAGCTTCGCCCTGGGCGATCTGCGCGACGAGGCCGCGCTGACAGAGGCGGCCGCCCGTGCCGAAGCGGTGTTCCACTTGGCCGGCCAGGTCGCTGTCACCACCAGCATGGTCGATCCGCTGGCCGATTTCGCCGTCAACGCCCGCGGCACGCTGGCGCTCCTGGAGGCGTTGCGACGGCACAACCCCGCGGCCCCGCTCGTGTTTGCCAGCACCAACAAGGTGTATGGCGACCTCGCCGACATCGAGCTGGTGCGCGACGGCGAGAGCTACCTGCCGGCGCGCGCCGACCTGCGCGCCAACGGCGTGAGTGAGCAGCGCTCGCTGTGCTTCCACACGCCCTATGGCTGCAGCAAGGGCACCGCCGACCAGTACGTGCTGGACTACGCCCACAGCTTCGGCCTGCGCACCGCCGTGCTGCGCATGAGCTGCATCTACGGCGAGCGCCAGCTCGGCACCGAAGACCAGGGCTGGGTCGCCCACTTCCTGCTGAAAGCCATCGCCGGCCAAGGGCTGACGATTTACGGCGACGGCCGCCAGGTGCGCGACGTGCTGCACGTGGGAGACGCCGTCTCCGCCTACCTGTCCGCCTGGTCGCGCATCGATGCGATCGCCGGCCGCGCTTACAATCTGGGCGGCGGGCCGGCCAACGCCATCAGCCTGCTGCAGCTCGTGACCCACATCAAGGACCTGCTCGGCCGCCGGGTGGACGTGACGTTCGCCGACTGGCGCCCCGGCGACCAGCGCTACTTCGTCGCCGACACTGCGGCCGCCAGGCGGGACCTCGCGCTCGCGCCCGCACTAGGCTGGCGCGCCGGGATCGCCCGGCTGGCCGAGCATTTCGGCGCAATGGCGCTGGAGGCGGTTCAGTGATGAGGAAGCAAGCAAGGAAAGCCTTCTTTGCGACGAGTCAGCCAAAAGCTTTCGTCCACCTCTCGCGGGTCACTCCAACGCGGCGCGACAGCGGAGTCAAAAGTTTTTTGCTTCTTTTTTTCAAAAAAGAAGGCCTTCCTTTGCCTTACAGCCCGTCATGAAAGTCGCGCTAGTAAATCCGCCCTGGACCTTCGAGGGCAGCATCTATTTCGGCTGCCGCGAGCCGCATCTGCCGCTGGAACTCGGTGCCACCAAGCGCCTGCTGGAGCTGGACGGCCACCAGGTCCTGCTGCTCGACGGCCACCTAAACGAGACCACCGCCGCCGTGCTGGCAGAGGCGGTCGCCGATTTCCGCCCGGCGATGACGGTGATCCCGACCGCTCCGAGCTACCTGTTCTGGCGCTGCGCCCCGCCGGAGCTGCGCGTGCCGCGCGAGATGATCGCGGCCCTGGACGGGCGCGGCGGCCGTATCGTCGCGGTAGGGCCGCACGGCTCGGCCACGCCGCGCGCCACCTTGCGCAAGCTCGGCGCCGACGTGGTGGTACGCGGCGAGTGCGAGGAGGCCGTGGCCGCCCTGGCTTGCGCGTGGCCGCGCACGGATGTGCCCGGTGCCGCCACCCTGCAAGGCGGTGAGCTGCGACTGACCGGCCCTGCCCAGGCGACCAGGTTCACCGACCTGCCTGCCCTGCACTGGCCGGTCTCCTGGGTGGCCCGCCACCATCATCACCACCACCGGTTTGACACCACGCCCGCGACCCCCGGCGGCGAAGTGGAGGCCAGCCGCGGCTGTCCCTATCACTGCAGCTTCTGCGCCAAGATCGATTTCCGCGATGCCTACCGCCGCCGTGCCCTGCCTGCTCTGCTGGAAGAGATAGACGCGCTGCGGGCTCAGGGCGCCGACTACCTGTATTTCATCGACGAGATCTTCCTGCCGCAGCCGGCCCTGCTGGAGGCACTCGCCAAGCGCGACATACGCTTCGGCATGCAAACGCGCATCGACCTCTGGAAGCCGGACCTGCTGGCCCTGCTCGGCCGCGCCGGCTGCGTGTCCATCGAGGCCGGGGTGGAAAGCCTGACGGAGGACGGCCGCGCGGCGCTCGACAAATCCTGCCGAATGACCACCGACGACCTCACCGCCCGCCTGCTGCAGGCCCGCCGGCACGTGCCGTTCGTGCAGGCCAACCTGATCGAGACGCCGTCCGACGATGCGGACACGATCGAGGCCTGGCGTGCCCGCCTGCAAGCCGGCGGCGTCTGGGCCAACGATCCCGTGCCGATGTTCCCCTACCCGAGCAGCCCGGACTACCGCGCCCGCTGGGGCCTGCCTGACGATGATGCCTGGGAGCGTGCGCTGGACCACTACCTGGCGCAGTTCAGCTCGTTCTCGGACATCCAGGACGCCGCCCCGCTCAGCCTGGCCCGCCTGGAGGCCGCGTGTCTGCCGGCCTGAGCCCGCCGCTGCGGATCGTCTCTGCGGCCGACGATGCGTGCGCCCCGGCATGGCGGGCGCAGCGCCGTTGAGCCACGTGTTGATCAGCACGGACGCGATCGGCGGAGTCTGGAGCTACAGCGTGGCACTGGCGGCCGGTCTCGCCGCCGGAGGCAGGCAATGCACGCTCGCGGTCGTCGGGCCGCCGGCACAGCCGCACCAGGTAAAGGCGGTCGCCGAGCTACCCGGCTGCCGGCTGGTGGAAACCGGCTTGGCGCTGGACTGGCTGGCGCCCGACCGGGACACGCTGGATGCAACCGCCGAAGCTCTGTCCACCCTCACCGCGCGATTTGGCGCCACCACCGCTCACCTCCACGCGCCCTGTCTGGCCGGCCCTGGCTGGAGCGTGCCGGTGGTCGTCACCGCGCATTCCTGCATGGCGACGTGGTGGGACACCGTCCGCGGCGGCCCCAGGCCGGACGGCTTCGCCTGGCACGCCGCCGCAACGCTTGACGGGCTGCAACGCGCCGGACACGTGGTTGCCCCGAGCCAGGCTTTCGCCGACGCGCTGCACCGTGCCTACGCCATCGGCCGAACTGTCGACGTCATCCACAACGGCCTGCCAGGCGCCCCGGCAGGCGAGAAAGGCCGCGAAAATTTCGTGCTCACCGCCGGCCGGCTCTGGGATGCAGGCAAGAACATCGCCGTGCTCGACCAGGCCGCCGCCACGATGACGGCGCCGATCAGGGCCGCCGGTCCGCTTGCCGGCCCCGATGGCGGCGCGTTCACCCCTTCCCGCCTTGCGCCCGCCGAGGATCTCCCACCCGCGGCGCTACGGGCGATGATGGCGCGCGCCGCCATCTTTGCGGCGCCGTCCCTCTATGAACCGTTCGGCCTCTGCGTTCTCGAAGCCGCGCAGACGGGCGCGCCGCTCGTGCTTGCCGACATACCCACCTTCCGTGAACTGTGGGGCGGTGCCGCCCTGTTCGTGCCGCCGTGCGACGCCGCCGCCTGGGCCCGCACGCTGGACGCCCTGATGGCCGACCCGGCCGCGCGCGCCGAACTCGGCGCGGCCGCCAGGACCCGTGCGGCCTGCTTCACCCAGGACGCCATGGTGCAAGCCACCGCCGCGCTGCACGCGGCACCTGCCCGGTCCCGTCAGGCCGCCTGACCCAGATGCGCATCGTCTATTTCACCCACTCCCTCGTGTCCTGCTGGAACCACGGCAACGCGCATTTCCTGCGCGGCGTGCTGCGCGCGCTGGCCGCAGGCGGCCATGACGTGGTCGCCTACGAACCCGCACGGAGCTGGAGCCGCGAGAACCTGGTGGCCGATGGCGGCGAGGACGCGTTGCGGCGCTTTGCCGCCCGGTTCCCAACCCTCGCCGCCCGGATCCTTGCCGGCGAACATGTCCTCGACGAGGCCTTGCAAGGCGCCGACCTCGTCATCGTGCACGAGTGGAACGAGCCGTCTTTGGTGGCCGCCATCGGCCGCCACCGCAGCCGGGCCCGCTTCTCGCTGCTGTTTCACGATACCCACCACCGTGCCGTCAGCGACCCGGACGCCATCCGCCGCTTCGACCTTTCCGCCTATGACGGCGTGCTGGCTTTCGGCGCCACGCTGGCGCGCGTGTACGAAGCCTGGGGCTGGGCCGGCCGCGTGCATGTCTGGCACGAGGCGGCAGACACCGCTCTGTTTCGCCCGCCAGCCAGCAAGCAGCCGCGCCAGGGGGCGGTATGGATCGGCAACTGGGGCGACGGCGAACGCACGGCCGAATTGGAGGAGTTCCTGCTTGCGCCGGCGCAGCGCGCCTGCGTCAAGCTGGACGTACACGGCGTCCGCTATCCGGAACAGGCACGTGCCTTGCTTGCGCGCTACGGCGCGCACTTCCACGGCTGGATCGCCAACGCCGACGCGCCTGACGAATTTGCGCGGCGCATGTTCACCGTCCACGTGCCGCGGCGGTTCTACACCCAGGCGCTGCCCGGCATTCCCACCATACGGGTTTTTGAAGCACTCGCCTGCGGCATCCCGCTCATCAGCGCGCCCTGGGAGGACAGCGAACACCTGTTCCGGCCGGGCGAGGACTACCTCACGGCAAAGGACGGCACCGAGATGGAAGCCCACATGCGCGCCCTGACCCACGACCGCGCGCTTGCGGCCCAGCTCGCCGCCAGCGGCCTGGCCCGCATACGCGCCCGTCACAGCTGCGACATACGCGCCGAGGAAGTGCTGCGCATCGCCGCCAGCCTGGCACCCGCCAGGGCCGCCGCCTGATGCGCATCGCCTTCTACGGGTCCAGCCTGCTCAGCAGCTACTGGAACGGGGCCGCCACCTACTACCGCGGCCTGCTGCAGGCGCTGGCCGCGCACGGCCACCACATCACCTTCTACGAGCCTGACGCGTTCGACCGGCAGTCCCACCGCGACATCGAGCCGCCTGACTGGGCACGCGTCGTGGTGTATCCCGCCACGCCGGCCGGGCTGGCATCGGTGCTGGCCCAGGCCGGCCAGGCAGACGCCGTGGTGAAGGCCAGCGGCGTGGGGGTGTTCGACAACGAACTGGTGGCCGGCGTCCTGCAGCACGCCAGCCCGCACGCCCTGCGCATCTTCTGGGACGTGGACGCGCCGGCCACGCTGGCTACGCTGCGCGCCGACCCCGGCCACGTGCTCAGCCGCCGCCTGCCGGCGTTCGACCTCATCCTCACCTACGGCGGCG
>CAHJWU010000009.1 GCA_903643085.1 Rhodospirillales bacterium | reverse complement strand
AACGGCTTCAAGCCTGTCGCCTCAAGCCGTTGAATTGACTCAGCCACTTGTTAAACGGACACTCAGAAAAGAAGGCCTTGCTTTCCCCACGTAAAAGGAACGCCGAAATGCCCGGACAGAACCGCCAATGGCAGCTCACCGCCCGCCCGCAAGGCCTGCCCAGGCGCAGCGACTTCACCCTGGCCACCCTGCCGGTGCCAGAGCCGGCCGAAGGCGAGGTGCTCGTGCGCACGCACTACATCTCGCTGGACCCCGCCATGCGCGGCTGGATGAATGACGTGCGGTCCTACATACCGCCGGTGAGACTGGGCGAGGTGATGCGCGCCGGCGCCGTGGGCGAGGTGACCGCGTCGAAGCACCCGGGCTTCAGGCCGGGCGAGCACGTGGCCGGCATGTTCGGCCTGCAGGAATACGCCGTGGCGAAAGGTGACGCGTTGCAGAAAGTGGATGCCGCCGCGGCGCCGCTGCCGCGCTACCTCAGCGCGCTCGGAATGCCGGGGATGACGGCGTATTTCGGTCTGCTGGATGTGGGCGCGCCGCAGGCGGGGCAGACGGTGGTGGTCTCCGCCGCGTCGGGCGCGGTGGGTGCGCTGGTTGGCCAGATCGCGCGAATACGGGGCTGCCGCGTGGTCGGGTTGGCCGGCGGCGCGGCGAAATGCGCCTATCTCAGGGACGAGCTCGGCTTCGACGCCGCGATCGACTACAAGAGCGAGGATGTGGGCCGCGCCCTGGGCGCGCATTGTCCGAAGGGCATCGACGTGTTTTTCGACAACGTGGGCGGTGACATACTCGATGCCGCGCTCGTCCGCCTGGCGCGCCAGGCGCGCGTGGTGATCTGCGGCGCGATCTCGCAATACAACAGCACGGCGGTTGCCGGCCCGAAGAACTACCTGATGCTGCTTGTGCAGCACGCGCGCATGGAGGGCTTCGTGGTGTTCGACTACGCCGCGCGCTACGCCGAGGGCATGACGGCCATGGCCGGGTGGCTGAAGGATGGCTCGCTGAAGTCGAAGGAAGACATCGTCGACGGGCTGGAGACGTTTCCGGAGACGTTGCTGAAGCTGTTCAACGGGGAAAATTTCGGCAAGCTGGCGATCAAGTCGGTGTAACACCCGTCCGTGTGAGGACCGAAAACTCTCGCATCTCCGCATGTATGCCGTCCGGCCGCTTCAGGATGATGCAAGGCCATTCAGCCTGCGCACGGACCAGAAGTTTTTTGCTTCTTTTTTTTAAAAAAGAAGGCCTTCCTTACTTGCCCAAGAGTCAACCTCCGGGCGGCCGTTACAAGAAGCCTCACCTTCTCCAAAAGGAGAGCTGCTTCCCGGTCTAAGCCGGCAAAGTCACCAGCGCCCGCGCCCCGCCGCCCTGGCGGTTCCCCAGCACCACATCTCCGCCATGCGCGCGCAGGATGTTTCGCGCGATCGGCAGGCCGAGCCCCGTTCCCCCCGTCTCCCGGTTGCGCGAGTCCTCAACCCTGTAGAACGGTTCGAACACACGCTCCAGCTCGCCTGGCGGCAGGCCAGGCCCGTCATCCTCTATGCTCACGATTGCCAGCCCTGCGCTCGGATCCAGCACCACGCGTGCGGCGCCGCCATACTTCACCGCGTTGCCCACCAGGTTTGCGAACACCCGCTTCAGCGCCAGGATGCGGCCGCGCACCGTCAGATGCGCGGGCCCCGCGAAGGAGAGGCTCTCGCCGACGTCCGGCCGCGCGTCGGCCGCGTCGTCGAGCACGGTGCGCAGCAGCGCCACCAGGTCGAACGGCACCGCCGGCTCGGTGTCCGCCGTGTCGCGCCCGAACACCAGGGTGGCCGAGACCATGGCGTCCAGCTCGTCCAGGTCGGCCATGAATTTCTGCCTCTGCTCGTCGTCCTCGATAAACTCGGCGCGCAGTTTCAGCCGGGTGATCGGCGTGCGCAGATCGTGTCCTATGGCGGTCAGCAGGAAGGTGCGGTCCTGCACGAAGCGCCTGATGCGCGCGGCCATGGTGTTGAAGGCCACGGCGGCGCGAACCACCTCGTCCGGTCCGCGCTCGGGCAGCGGAGGCGCGTTCACGTCGCGCCCCAGGCGCTCGGCCGCCTCGGCTAGCAGCGCCACCGGCCCGGTCAGCCGGCGCACCGCCCAGATGCTGAGCAGGGCGGCGGCCACTGTCATCAGCACGAAGGCCAGCAGGAACTCCCGCGAATGCCACGGCCGCGGCGGCGGCAGTTTGGCGCTCAGGTTCAGCCACCCCCAGTCCGGCATCTGCAGGCCGATGTTGATCGGGTCGGACCACGGCGTGCCGCGTATGACCACGTCACGCGGCCGGTTCGCCGGGCGCACCTGCACCAGTCCCATGTTGACCCGTATCTGGCCGACATAAGGCGGCTCCATCACCTCCGGCACCACTGCGGGGCCGCCGGCCAAAGTGGCGCGCATGTAAGGCCCCAGCTCCAGTTCGCGCAGGGCCGCCCCGCGCTCGCCGGGTGCCGTGCCCACCACGGTGCGGTAGATGCTCATGGACCGCATGCCGAGATCGCGCAGTTCGGCGAAGCGCTGCAGCTTCATCCTGTCGAACGCGTGGATGGTGAGGCCGGCGCCCTGCACTACCACCAGGCCCACCAGCAATGTCAGGAGCGTGCGCCTGGCAAGGCTGTTCGGCCATACCGGGATTTTCGCGAAAAGCCTGCCGCCTCTGGCAGACAGCGCCGCGCGTGTGTCAGCTACGTTCAATATCCGCCGCCAGGACGTAACCGCCGCCCCGGACCGTTTTGATAAGCTGAGCATGCCGCCCGTCATCCTCCAGCTTGCGGCGCAGACGGCTGATCGCGACATCGATCGCGCGGTCGAACGGCCCGGCCTGGCGCCCTCTTAGCAGATCCAGCAGCATGTCGCGCGTCAGTACGCGGTTGGCACGCTCCACCAGGGCCACGAGCAGGTCATACTCGCCGCCGGTCAGCGCCACCTCCACCCCGTCCGGGTTGAGCAGGCGGCGACGGGCGGGCTCAAGCAGCCAACCGCTGAAGCGTATGGCGCGCGCGCTGGGTTCCACCAGCTTCTCGGCCCGTTCGCTGGTGCGGCGCAGCACGGCCCGTATGCGCGCGAGCAACTCGCGCGGGTTGAACGGCTTGGGCACGTAGTCGTCCGCGCCCAACTCCAGTCCGATGATGCGGTCCGTCTCCTCGCCCATCGCGGTCAGCATGACGATCGGGATGTCGGACTGCGTGCGCAGCCAGCGCGCGATGTCCAGCCCCGACTCGCCAGGCAGCATCAGATCCAGCACCACGAGCTGGTAGTGGCCCAACGGCCAGTGCCGCCTTGCCTCGCGCCCGTCGCGCACGGCGGTCACGCGGAAGCGGTTGCGCTCCAGGAAGCGCGCCAAAAGCTCGCGGATTTCCCGATCGTCATCGACGATCAGGATGTGCGGCATTGTCTCCAATCGTCAGGTCCTCGACAGGCGCTAGACATCAATAGGCGATCCGTGCCCGCGCACCACCCCGGCGTTTCACTCCGTTTCATTCCCGGCGGGTGCCGGGCGGGCGCGAGGCGATGCCGTCTCGGCCCTGTCGTCAGGAGAGTCTGGCCGGGGCGTTCTGCTGGCCGGGTGGCTGGAGACGTCCGGACCTGTTGTCGGCTTCTTGGTGCGCAGGCGCAACAGTTTTCCGCGATGGCGCTGAGGCGGGGGCGCCTGCGGCTTTGTGCGGCGGGCCGCCAGCGTGAAGTCAGGCGGTGAGCAGGGATGGCCGTCTTCTTTGACGGACAATTCCGGTCTGGCGCCCGCACGAGGGTGCCGCCCGATCCCGCGACCGCGTATGCTTGCATTGTCGGTCCCGCGCGGGTGCAGGCGCGGGAGCAAAGGGGGTAAGCTTTCAAAAAACAACTGCCGCCTTCGGAGTTCCCCTGCATCGACATCCCGCCACCACCCGACCACGCCCGCGCCGGCCTGGACTGGCTTGCCTCTGCCGACCCGCATCTTGCGCGCATCGAAGCCGAAGCCGGTCCACTCCCCTGGCGCGTGCGCACGCCAGGCTTCTCCGGCCTGCTCGCGGCGATCGTCGGCCAGCAGATAAGCAACCAGGCCGCCGCCGCCATATGGCGCCGGTGCAGCGCCTTGCCCGGCTGCCTGGCGCCCGAGACTTTTCTGTTGCTGCCCCCCGAGACGCTGCGCGCGGCCGGCCTGTCCCGCCCGAAGATCGGCCACGCGACAGCCGTGGCGGAAGCTTTCGCCAGCGGTCACCTGGCCACCGAGCGGCTGGCGGCGATGGACGATGCGGCGGCCATCCAGGCGCTGTCGGCGGTGCGCGGACTTGGCGTGTGGTCGGCAGAGATCTACCTGCTGTTCGCGTTGCAGCGCGGCGACGTGTTTCCCGCAGGCGACCTGGCCTTGCAGGCGGCGGCCGCGCATCTGAGAGGGCTGGAGTCGCGTCCCAGCCCGGGCGCGCTGCGGGAGATGGCACTTGCCTGGCAGCCGCACCGGGCGCTGGCCGCGCGGCTGCTCTGGCACTGGTGGCGGCATGTCACCGGCCGGCCCGGACTGGACGATTAGCGGAAATGGGCGGCAAGACCGTCTTTTGCGCAGAGGCAAAAACCTCCGGCTCCTGTCGGCGGCTGAAACACCGCGCGGCAGCGGAGCGCGTGTTCGGTCCTTCTTGCAAAGCGGACAGCCGGCTTTCCACCTGGCAAAGGCAAGCCGGATGACCAGCGAACCCAGACACGCCGCCAGCCTCATCGTGCTGCGCGGCGGCACCGAGATACTGATGGCGCGCCGCTCAGACAGCCACCGCTTCATGCCGGGCGTGCTCGTCTTTCCGGGTGGCGCCGTGGACGAGGCCGACCATCACGCGCGCGCCGCCACGCCGCTTGGCCCGCGCACCCGCGCCCGGCTGGAACGCGCCGCCCCTCCCGCTTTGGCGCACGCCCTGGCCATCGCCGCCGCGCGCGAATTGACCGAGGAGGTTGGCATGAGCCTGGGTGTCCCGCCGGCGCTGGACGGCTTCGCGTATCTCTGCCGGGCCATCACGCCGCCCGACCGCAGCATACGTTTCGATGCGCATTTCTTCATCGTCGATGCCGCGCGCACGAGTGGCGCACCGGTCGGATCGCGCGAGCTCGAAGAGCCACGCTGGTATTCGGTGCAGGACGCGCTTGCCGCCAACATCGCGGCAGCAACCCGGGCGGTTCTCGGGCAGTTGCAACGTTGGCTGTCGCATCACGACAGAGACGGGCCTGTTCCCACCCTGCGGGACAGGGTCTGGCACATGGAATGAGCGGGCAGGCGCCGTGTGGTATTTCGGCCACTCGACCGCCGACCTCCTGGTTTTTTTCGACTCGTTTACGTATTCACTTTTCCGTGAAGGCGCGGCAGTCTAGCGTGTGTTCCATGGGCGGTTTCCAGCCGGGGTAGTGACATGCGACTGAGCGACATACTCCTGATGCGTGGCCTCGTACGCAGCGCGGACATCGAGACGGCGATAGAACGGCAGCGCCTGGAAGGCGGCCGACTCGGCGACAATCTGATCGCCCTCGGCGTGATGACCACCGAGCAGCTCTTCGCGGTGATGGACGAGACGCCGGTGATGCCGCGCACGGTGGCGGAGACAGGGATCAGCCGCGGGCTCCTCCTGGGCATGACACTCAAGTTCATGCGCGTGGCGTCCTGCGAGACGGTGCCAGAGCTCGCCCGGCGCATACACCTTGCGCATTCGGTGGTCCAGGAGATCGTCGACGACGCTATCGCCCAGAAGCTGGTTCACGTGCTGGGCTCGGTCAACAGCGGCATCGTGCGCTACATACGCTACGCGCTCAGCGACGCCGGCCGGGTGGCCGCAGGCGAGGCGATGGAGCAGACGCAGTATATGGGCCCGGCGCCGGTCAGCCTGGCCGCGTTCCAGGCACAGATCAGCAAGCAACCGATCACCAACGAGATCCTGGACGCGGCCACCTTGCGGGAGGCGTTCCACGGCCTGACCCTGTCCGAACAGACCATCCATCGCCTGGTGCCGGCGGTCAGCGCCGGGCGCACGGTGCTGCTCTACGGGCCGCCCGGAAACGGCAAGACCAGCCTTGGCACCCGTATCGCCCAGTTGTTCACCGACCCTGTGTTCATTCCGTTTGCCATCGAGGTGAGCGGGCAGATCATACGCATGCACGACCCGAGCCTGCACGTGCCCTTCATGACGGCAGGGCCGGATGGCGGCCCGCAGAACGGCGGCGTGCAGATCGAGGCGTTCGACGGCCGCTGGGCCGCCTGCCGCCGCCCGGTCGCCATGGCGGGCGGCGAGATGACGCTGGACATGCTGGACCTGCGCTGGGACGCGGCGACCAAGACCTACGACGCGCCGCTGCACATGAAAGCGCTGAACGGCGTGTTCCTCATCGATGATTTCGGCCGCCAGAAGGTGGCGCCGGTCGACCTGCTGAACCGCTGGATCATTCCGCTGGAAAACCGGGTGGACTACCTCAAGCTAAACACCGGCCTCACCTTCCGGCTGCCGTTTGACGAGCTGGTGATCTTCTCCACCAACCTCGAACCCTCCGATCTAATGGATCCCGCCTTCCTGCGCCGCATTCCTTACAAAATTCAGATGCTGGGCCCTGACGTTTTCGAATACCGGGAGATCTTCGAGCGTGCCGCGGCAGCCGCGGGGCTGTTCCTGCGCGACGACGCTTACGATTTCGTGGTCGAGCAGCTGACGCGTGCCGGGCGCCACCAGCTTGCCGCGTTCCAGCCGCGCTTCATCTGCGACCAGGCGAGCCAGGTGGTGCGCTGCTTCCGAATGCAGCCTGAGCTGACCTGCCTGCTTGCGGCTGATGCCCTGGAGAATTTGTACGTCGGGATCGGGCAGGACGCCTGATGCGGTAAGGAAGCAAGCAGTCCTTTCTTAAAAAAAGGACCAAAAACTTTTGCTTCCCACATCTGCAGCGTCCGGGTCCTTCCAGATGAAGCGAGGCCGCTCAACCTACCCAGAGAACAAAAGTTTTTTGCTTCTTTTTTTCAAAAAAGAAGGCCTTGCTTCCTTTGCCCAAGAGTCGACCTCATGGCGGCTGGTATCAAGCTCCTCGCCATCGGCACCCATCAGCGCCCCCGCGGGATGGAGGCGATCTACTCCGGCGTGAGGCTGATCGGATTGGCGAGCTTCGTCGCCGCGCATGTACCTGTTGGTGGGTTTGCCAGCGCGCGACAGCGTGTGGAGGCTTGAAGAAAAGCCGGCGGCCTCCGCTGCAATGTCGCGAATCCGTGTCGTGAGCCCCCCCCCCGACAGCGGAGATATTCGGTTCTCTGTCAAAGAGAACTGCCTGCTTCACTTCAGCAATCCCTCCCTCACCACCTCGTAGCACGCGCGGTCTGGCGCGCAGATCAATCCGCCATCGATCATGCCCGGCACGTACGAGCTGCCGTCGAAACGCGCCGCGTAGCCGCCTGCCTCCCGATGCAAAAGCCAGCCCGGCAGGTGGTCCCACGGCATCAGCCGGTTGAACATCAGCAGGTGGCAATGTCCTGCCGCCAGCATGCGGTATTCGTGGGCCGCGCACCGGAAATCGTAGGTCTGCGCCAGCTTGCCGAGGCTGGGCAGCACCTTCGCGCGCAGCGGCGCGGCCAGGTAGCGCCAGGACACGGCGCCGGACATCTTGGACAGGCTGGTGGCCTGTGCCACGTGCAGCGCCGTGCGCGTGCCGTCGGCGGCCTGCTCCCAGGCGCCTTTGCCGCGCACGGCGATGGAAGAGCTGTCAACGACGGGATCGTGGATGACGCTCGCCACCACCTCGCCTTGCACGACCACCGCGGCCATGGTGCCGAACAGCGGCAGGCCGGCCGCGAAATTGGACGTGCCGTCAACCGGGTCCACCGTGAAGGCGAGCTCCGCGCCTGCCAACCGGTCGAGCAGGCCGGGGTCGGACGCGGTGGCCTCCTCGCCCACCACGAGGCAGCCGGGATGCAGCCGGTGCAGGCCGTTGGTGATCATCGCTTCGGCGGCGGTGTCGGCGTCGGTCACCAGGTCGAGCGGGCCGGTCTTCGTGCGTATGCCGTCCGCGCCCAGCTTGCGAAATCGCGGCATGATCTCGGTCCGCGCGGCGGCGCGCAGCAGAAGGTCTAGCTCGCACGCCTGGGAGATGGTGAACATGTTTCGTGATTTAGAACAGCCGGCCGGATTTTGGAAAAGCGGTGGCCCGCCGGGCTTGCCCCGCCGGCCGCGCTCTGCCTTAACCTCCGCCGGTTCAGGAGTGGCGAGGCGATGGGTTACAGGGTAGCGGTTGTGGGCGCCACCGGGGCGGTCGGGCGCGAGATCATCAAGACGCTCGCCGAGCGGGCGTTTCCGGTCGACGAGATCGTGGCGCTGGCCTCGCCCCGCTCGGCAGGCCAGCAGATCAGCTTCGGCGAGCGCCAGGTGTTGACCGTGCGCAACACCGAAACGTTCGATTTCGCCGGCTTCGACCTGGGACTGTTCAGCCCGGGCGCCGCGGTCTCCGCGATACACGCGCCGCGGGCAGCGGCGGCCGGGTGCATCGTGATCGACAACACCAGCCAGTTCCGCATGGAACCGGACGTGCCTCTGGTGGTGCCGGAGGTGAACCCGCAGGCGCTGGCGCGCCACACGAGGCGTCGCATCATCGCCAACCCGAACTGCAGCACGATACAGATGGTGGTGGCCCTGAAGCCGCTGCATGACCGCTATCGCGTGCGCCGCGTGGTAGTCGCGACTTACCAATCGGTATCGGGCGCCGGCAAGGAAGGCATGGACGAGCTGTTCAACAGCAGCAAGGCATTTTTCGTCAACGATCCGGTCAAGCCGGAGGTGTTTCCCAAACCGATCGCGTATAACTGCATCCCGCACATTGACCGCTTCCTCGACGACGGCAGCACCAAGGAGGAGTGGAAGATGGCTGTCGAGACACGCAAGATACTCGATCCTGACATACAGGTGTTCGCCACCTGCGTGCGCGTGCCGGTGTTCATCGGCCATGCGGAGGCGATCAGCGTGGAGTTCGAACAGCCGGTGAATGTGGGCGAGGCGCGCGACCTGCTGCGTAACGCGCCTGGCGTGGTGGTGATGGATGGGCATGACGACGGCGGCTACATCACGCCGGCGGACTGCCCGGGCGAGGACGCGGTCTACATCAGCCGGCTGCGGCGCGATCCGACGGTGGCGAACGGGCTGGGGTTCTGGTGCGTGTCGGATAATCTGCGCAAGGGGGCGGCGTTGAATGCGGTGCAGATTGCGGAGGCTCTGGTGTCGCAGGGACTGTTGAGCAGGAAAGCAGCTCTTTCCTGAAAAGAACCGATATTTTAGCGCTGGCCGGCAAACATTTCAGCACTCGCCGACAAGGAGCAGAAGTTTTTGCTGCTTTTTTTCCAAAAAAGAAGGCCTTCCTTTTACTTGTAATTTGCAATGATCTCGCGCAGTTGCTGTGCCGCCGCCGGTCCCCTGATCGCCTCGCGCCACATGCCCTCCGCCGTGCGCTGATGTGCCGCCACCGCCTCCTCCGCGCCGGTGATCATGGCCACGCCGGCATGGGCGTGCGGAATAGTATCCGAGCGGAACGGGTTGATCGCCAGCATCGCGCGGTCACGCGAGCGCAGCAGCTGAAACTGTCCCGAGGGCTCGCCGGATGCGAGCAGGCCGAACTGCAGGCCCATCGGTTCGGCTTCCATCAGGTTGGCGATGTTCTCCATCTCGCCGCGGGCCACGGCGCGTGCACGCTGGCGCAACTGCTCCGACCGTGCCGTGCCCTGCCCTACGCCTTGCTGCAGGAAGCGGCCGATGGCGCCGACCGATAGCATGGCGATGATGCTGGGCCGACGCATGCGGAACATGCGCTTGCGTTCGGCGAGGATGCCCAGGACCTGCTCCGCGGTTGCGCGGGCGGAGACGCGGTCCGCCCCTGCGTCGTTGGCGGCTTCGGCGAACAATTCGGCCTCAAGCGCATCCAGTTCGTCCGACGACGTGAGGTAAGTAAGCGGGAAGCTGACCTGCAATATCTGGTCGGCGGTCTCCTCCACCTGGCGCAGGCGTTCGAAGAAGCCAATCGGCCGGTTGTAGTACTCCACGCCTATGCCGAGCAGCGACAGAGGCGAGATCTTCAGCAGCTCGGCCAGGCGGTTGACCGTATCGAGCTTGATGACCTCGCCTTTTTCGTAACGGTAAAGCGCCGCACGTGACACACCCAGTCTGGCCGCGATCTCCTCCGCGCGAAGTCCGGATTCAAGCCGGTAGGCGCGTAGCTGCTGGCCTATTTCGGTAAATCGCATGCTCGGCCTGGTCCCCGTATATGTGCCGCCCGGCGTTCTTGCCGGGCAGTCGGAATTCCGCGATGCTCGCCGCCATGCAGGCCGACTCTGCTTCCCAGTTACGAATGTACACAGTCTCGTTTGATACGCCATCCCATTTGAAGCGACTTTGCTCTAATTTTTACACATATTTTCTGTTTTGTTCGCGGCAAAGGCGAGTTGTAAGCCTTCACCGCGGCGCGTAAGGCCCCTGAACACGCGGCTTTTGGGGCGGGAGCGGGCCCAGCGCCTGATCGCCGGGAATTGCATGATCGCCGAACGTCTGTTGATGGGCTTGCTGATCGGAGGCATCGCGCTCGGGTGCGGTCTGGTACTCTACCCGTTTCTTTCAGCGGTGCTGTGGGCGGCGATATTGGTTTACACAACGTGGCCGGTGTTTTTCTGGATCAGACGCAACCTGCTTGTGCCGAACAGCGTGGCCGCCCTGGTCATGGTGCTGCTCTCCGCGTTGGTGATCGTGTTGCCGCTTGGTTTGGCCATCCCGGGTGGTGCCGCCGACGTGAAAGCCTTGCGCGTGTCCCTGGAAGCGTGGATGGCGTCGGTGCCGCCGGCGCCGCACTGGCTGTATTCAGTACCTCTGGCCGGCGGGGTGCTGACGGACACATGGAACGCCTGGGCCGCCGACCTGTCGGGCATGACGGCGTTTTTCACCCCTTATCTCGGCACCTTCGCCGAACGCGGCCTGTCGTTGCTGCTGAGCGTGGCAGGCGGGCTGGTGCAGTTCTTCGCGGCGTTGTTCGTGGCCTTCTTTCTGTGGCTGTCCGGCGAGCGGATCGGGCCGCGCCTGCAGGCGCTGGTCAACCGCATCGCCGGACGTTACGGGCCGCATCTGCTCGCCACCACCACCCGCGCAGTGCGCGGTACCGTGTACGGAATCCTTGGCACCGCGATCATACAGGGTTTTCTCACCGCGTTCGGGCTGAGCATGGCCGGAGTCCCGCGAGTCGTGCTGCTAGGCACGGTCACCGCTTTCCTGGCGGTACTGCCGGTCGGCGCGCCGCTCATCTGGATCCCGGCGGGGTTGTGGCTGCTCGCTTCGGGCAACACCGGTCATGGCGTGTTCCTGCTGGTCTATGGCGTGGTCGTCGTGTCAGGGTCCGACCACATCATCAGGCCGTATTTCATCGCACGCGGGGCGAAAATCCCGTTTTTGCTGACGGTCCTGGGTGTGCTGGGCGGCGTCCTGGCATTCGGCGCATTGGGGATATTCCTCGGGCCGGTCCTGCTCGGCGTCGGCTGGATGCTTGTCCTGGAGTTCGCCCGCACGGACGCAGCCGTGACCGAAGATCCTTTCCGACCGTGACGCGCTGACGCATGCGTGCACGGCGTTCCGCCTTCGAGCGGGTTGCGGATGGGTTCGAACTCGCCCCTGTGGCACAAACCAGGCCGGCCGCCTCCGAGGAGGACCGGCCGGCCTGGCTGGCGATGGCGGGCTCGGCGCTGGCGCATGCCGGGCTGATCGCAAGCCTGCTGCTTCTCTCCAAGGGCGCGCCGCCGGGCGAGGAACAGAGCGCGCCCAGCTTTGCCGTGGAATACGAGTCGGCCGCGCCGGACACCCAGACGAAGCCGGCTGTGTCCGAACCGCGCGTGAGCCTGGGTGAACCGGACGCGCCACCGCCGATCGTGCAGGCGCCTTCCGATGCGGCCATCCCGCTACCGCCGATCCATTACGGCTCGGCGGTCAAGCAGCGCCATGACAACCCGTTCGCTCACGTCATGCCGTTCGAGCTGGCCAACAACCAGCATCATTCACATGTGGCGGGGCGTCCGGGATCGGTCATGGATCTGTCCGCGGCGCCGACCCAGCAGGTCGGGCGGCTGACCGACACGATAAGCCACCCGCCCGGGACGAAGGTGAGCGGCGACTACGACGCGCGGCTCGTGGCGTGGGTGGAGTCGCACCGGGAGGACATACAGGCGATGCTGAAGGGCGCCGACCTGGGCAGCGCCACGCTCAGCCTGCGCATCGCGCGCGACGGCCACGTGGCGCAGATGCACCTGATAAGCTCGAGCGGTTCGATCCTGCTGAATGCGGCCTGGGTGGCGTTCTACCGCGATTTCCGGCCGCCGCCGCTTGGGGCGGACGTGGAAGGTCAGGATTACCCGGTGGATTATACGCTCGAGTATGTTGATGCGCTCACCGGGCAGAGCCATCGGTAGCACACAACGCAGTCCGTCTACGCAAAAGGGTTAAACGACCTGCCCCGTTTGCAACGATGGTGCGGCTCCGGATGAGCCTGGGCGCTTGTCTTACGCCGGTCTCGTCATGCGAACCGCCAACCCGATCCCGCCAACCAGCAGCAGCGACGCGATGAAAAACGGCGCGCCAGGGAGATGGACGTGGCCGCCCTTCGCCACGAAATGCGCGAAGCTTTCGGTGTAGAGCGTAGGGCCGATCGTGCTTGCGAGCGCGATCAGGCTGCCGTTCACGCCGGCCAGGCGGCCCTGCTCGAAGCCGCTGACCTGCCGGCTCATCAGCCCGTTGAGGGCCGGCGTGATGAAACCCCACAGCGACAGCACTGGAATAGCGGCCAGAAACCATGCGCCGGTGGTGGCCGCGCCCATCATGGCGAAACCGGCCACGCCGAACACCAGCCCGAGCAGCAGCGCGCGCGGCTCGCCGATCCGGCGGACGACCGGGCCGGTGAGGAGGCCGCCGACCACTGCAGCAGTAACGCCGAAGCCGGCCAGCATGTAGCCGACCGCCTGCTGATGCCAGTCGTAACGGTATGTGGTGTAGAGCACGCAGAGGGTTGGCAGAGCGTTCTGCGCCAGGCCGAAGAGAAAGGTGATCGAGGCAAGGCCTGCCAGCCCGCTGCCACGTTGCAGGATCGCGAGCGCCCCGAACGGGTTCATACGGCGCCAGTTCAGCTTGGAGCGCCGGTCGGGCGGAAGCGATTCGGGCAGGACGAACAGCCCGAAGAGGCCGTTGGCGAGGCTAAGCGCGGCAGAAACCCAGAACGGCAGGCGAGGATCGACGGCGCCGAGCAGACCGCCGACGGCGGGCCCGATGACAAAGCCGAAGCCGAACGCGATCGAGATCAGGCCGAACCGGGCGGCGCGTGCCTCCGGCGGGGTGATGTCGGCGATGTAGGCCGTGGCGGTGGAGAAGCTTGCGGCGAAGATGCCGGAGATGAGGCGGCCGACGAACAGCAACCCGAGCCCCGGGGCCACGGCCATCAGGATGTAGTCCAGCCCTACCCCGAAATTCGACGCGAGTATCAGCGGCCGGCGGCCATACCGGTCCGACAGCGCGCCCTGAACGGGCGAGAACACGACCTGCATCAGAGCCCAGGCGGTGCCGAACACGCCGAGCACGTGGGCGGCAGAAACAGCGCTGCCGCCCTTGAAGGAAAGCACCAGCCGGGGAAGCACGGGCACCACCACGGACAGCGCCAGTATGTCGAGCGTGACTGTGGCCATGAGGAAGCTCAGGGCACCGCGTCGCATGTTGCTCCTCTTCCCCGCGGAGGAGGATGTTAGGAAAAAATTAAGGGTGGGGTGGTCAGGATAGTGAGACGTTGGGAGATGCTGGATGACGAACGCTGCAGTTGGTGTTGCCGCTGAACAGAGCGCCTGCCAAGCGCTTGCCGCAGACGGTTGGGCGATACTCGGCCGGCGTGTGCGAACCAAGGCAGGCGAAATAGACGCAATAGCCGAAAAGGCGGGGCTTCTGGCGTTCGTGGAGGTGAAAGCCCGTCCGACGCTCGCCATGGCGGCGGCGGCACTTGGAACGAGGCAGCAGATGCGGCTGATGAAGGCGGCGGAGATCGTGATGGGCGACCATCCGGACTGGGGTCAGGCCGGAATACGATTTGACGTCATGCTCGTCGATGGGCAGAGCCGTGTCAGGCGGGTTGTGGACGCGTTTCGGCTGCACTGAGTCAGGGTTGGCTTTCGTCGTTCTTGCCCACCACGCGCTTGCTGCTAAATGGCGCGGGCGGAAACAGGGTGGAACGGCGGGATGGCTTTGAGCATGCGGGCTGGCGTCGGACTGCGCGTGGCCGTTCAGATGGACCCGCTGGAACCGATAAACATCGACGGCGACAGCACGTTCGCGCTGATGCTCGAGGCCCAGGCCAGAGGCCATGCATTGTGGCACTACGACGTACGCAACATGGCCCTGCGTGAGGGCAAAGCAGCGCCGGGTGCTGACAGGGTCGAGCGTCTTACAGCGTCTGCCCGCGCGGTGCAGGTGCAACCTGTGCTCGGAAGGCATTACACGTTCGCTGCGGCCGAGAAGCTGGATTTGGCTACCATGGATGTGGTGCTGATGCGGCAGGATCCGCCGTTCGACATGGCCTACATCACGGCCACGCACATGCTGGAACACATCGCCGTCAAGCCTGGCAGCCCCGGCACGCTGGTCGTCAACGATCCGGCCAACGTGCGCAACGCGCCGGAAAAGCTGCTGGTCACGCATTTCCCGGACCTCATGCCGCCGACGCTTATCACGTGGAACGCGGACGCAATACGGAGTTTCCGGGCAGAGTTTCGTGACATCATCGTCAAACCGCTGTTCGGCAACGGCGGCGCCGGCGTGTTCCGGATCAAGGAGGACGACGAAAACCTGGCCTCCCTGCTGGAAATGCACTTTGCGCAGTCGCGCGAGCCGCTGATGGTGCAGCGTTACGAACCGGCCGTGCGCCAAGGTGACAAGCGTATCATTCTGATCGACGGTGTAGCCGCAGGTGCGATCAACCGTGTGCCGGCGCAGGGGGAAGCAAGGTCCAACATGCATGTCGGCGGCCGGGCGGAAGCGAGCGTGCTTACGCCGCGCGACAGGGAGATCTGTGAGCGGATCGGGCCGATGCTGCGCGCGCAGGGACTTGTTTTTGTCGGCATCGACGTGATCGGCGACTGGCTGACGGAGATTAACGTGACGTCGCCGACCGGGCTGCAGGAAATCGCGCGTTATGACGGGGTGAATCTGGCTGGGCGTATCTGGGACGTCATTGAGGCGAAGTGTTTGGGTGGGATGTGAGAAAGCAGAGCCTTATTTTTGAAAACCGCAAAGCCTTTCGCTCCTGCGCGGCTTCTACGCTGCGAACGCTTCAGGTCGGATTGGTGCTGCCGCGGGTGCGCGAAGACAGAGGTTCCGTCACCCTCAAGAACGCCTGGCTTTCTTCCAGGCCGCACGCCGGAAAATACGTGCCGTTAGCGTTACCGTCGCAAAGCCTCCTAGCAGCGCAAGGCTTGAAGGCTCCGGAACCGGTGTCGGTGCCTGTTCCAGGGTTGGCGAGACGACAGGAACGCTCAGGGCTGGCGCCGGCTCATCCAAGCCCGGCATGAGGGGATTTACGGCCGACGACGGGTAGTTCTCCGGACCTGGCGTGTCCTGGCGTGATGCGGCCTGTACAACGCTGGGCTGCGAATCGCCGCGTGCGACGTAACCCGCAGTGGCGACAGGGCCGAAGCCAGCCGGCATAGCCAGAGCGCCGGCTAAAGCTGCGGCCCCTATCAGGGACACGCCGGCTGCGGCCAGTTTCGCCGCGGCGGCTTTGCCCTTTGCCGCGGCGAACGCCTGTCCTCCGCCGCTCGGCCGGGCAGCGAGGCTACCCGGCTGAGACTGGTCTTCGGTGAAATGCTTGCCGCAGCCGTAGGCGGGTTCGGAAGCTGTTGGACCGGCCACGTGGCCGTGACGTAGCCTGTGCAAGTGGCGGATGCCGATCCGATGCGACACGGGGTGGTGGTGGGACGTGGTCGGAACCACGGTGTGCGCGGACGTAGGAGTGCAGGGATCGAGTGACACGGAACACCTCTCTTGGGTGTAGCCGAAAAACGTTCGGCCTGGTGTTCGCCAGATTACCCTAACTCCCGAGAGAAGTGGTTAATTTTGAGACAACGTATTTTATTCTCGACGCAACACTCCGTCATTGATCAGGCTTGCGACCATGCCTGCCTGAAAGGCGCTTCTCAGTCCTGCTTCGTCGTATTCGGAGGCTACCCAGTCGAGGAAGCCGAGGCGGCCTTCCGCTGTGGTCAGGTAGAGGCGGAAAAAGGCATCGAGTATGCCGGTGCGCGAGCGGCTGAAATGTCCGAAGCGCCAGGAGAGTTGGGCGGCGGCTTCGGCGGCGGTGCCACCTTCGAAGAGGATGGCCAGGCCGGAGGCGAGGCCGGCGCGGTCGGCGCCGGACTTGCAGTGCATCAGCGCGGGAGTTTGCAGGGTGGCGTAGATGTCGGCAAAGCGGAGGATGCGGTCGCGGTGCGGGGCGCCGCGGGATTCGAAGGCCATATCAACATGCGCCAGGCCGAGCCGGGCGGCGGTGCTGCGGGAGAGAGCGTCCGAGCCGCATTGACGGTGGCCACGAAGGTTGACGAGGGTTTCCAGGCCAAAACGGCGTTTAAGGGAAGCGAGCCGGCCGGGTGTCGGATGGTTGGACCGATAAAGCTTGCCTGGAATGACTTCGGCGAAATTTTCCCAGAGGACGCGAAACGCCGCGTGGTCGATGAACAGGGAGTCGGACCAAGCGCGCGCGCGGCCGCGCCGGGTCGCCAGGTCACCCGAAAACATCGCAGGGTCCGCGACAGCCAGACAGAAGTTTTTTGCTTGTTTTCAAAAAACGCCTTGCTATCCGCCTAGCCCTGCCGCTCCACGATCATCTGCTTGATCTCCTGTATAGCCTTCGCCGGATTTAGCCCCTTCGGGCAAGTCTGCGTGCAGTTCATGATGGTGTGGCAGCGATACAGCTTGAACGGATCCTCCAGCGCGTCCAGACGCGCGCCGGTGTTCTCGTCGCGACTGTCGGCAATCCAGCGATACGCGGCCAGCAAAGTGGCCGGGCCCAGGTATTTGTCGCCGTTCCACCAGTAGCTGGGGCAGGCGGTGGTGCAGCAGTAACAGAGAATGCATTCCCACATGCCGTCGAGCTTGGCGCGCTCCTCCCGGGACTGCAGGCGTTCGCCGTCCGGTGGAGCGGGGCTGTCGGCCTGCAGCCAGGGCTGGATGGATTGCAGTTGGGCGTAGGCGGTCGAAAGATCCGGCACCAAATCCTTGATGACCGGCATGTGCGGCAGCGGATAGATGGTGACAGCGGCCTTCACCTCGGCGGTGGGCTTTAGGCAGGCGAGCGTGTTGCCGCCGTCGATGTTCATGGCGCAGGAGCCGCAGATGCCTTCGCGGCAGGATCGGCGGAAGGTGAGCGTGGGGTCGACTTCGTTCTTTATGTAGATCAGTGCGTCGAGCACCATGGGGCCCACGCGATCCAGGTCGAGCGTGTAGGTGTCTATCACCGGATTGCGGCCATCGTCGGGATTCCAGCGATAGATGCGGAATTCCTTGGTGCGCGTGGCCCCTTCGGGCTTCGGAAAAGTTCGGCCGCGGCCGACTTTGCTGTTCTTGGGGAGCGTGAGCTCGACCATTTTGTCTCTCCAAGGAAGGCTGGGGGAGATGTGCCATCCCCCCCAGACCCCCCGTCATCATTAAGGTTCGGGTTAGTAGACCCGCTTCTTCGGGGGGAAGACCTGGACTTCGTTCGTCATCGTCTGCATGCGCACGGGGCGGTAATCCAGCGCTACCTCGCCGTTGTCACCGACCCAGCTCAACGAATGCTTCATCCAATGGGCGTCGTCGCGGTCGGGGTAGTCGTCATGCGCCTGGGCGCCGCGGCTTTCCTTGCGGGCTTCGGCGCTCACCATCGTGGCGGCGGCGTTGCGCACCAGGTTCTGCAGCTCAAGGGCTTCGACCAGGTCCGAATTCCAGATCAGGCTGCGGTCACTGACCGACATGTCGGCCAGGCCACCCCAGAGGTTGGTCATCTTGTGCACGCCTTCGGAGAGACTCTGGCCATCGCGGAACACGGCGGCGTGGCGCTGCATCGTGCGCTGCAGGGTCTCACGCAGATGGCTGACAGGGGTGGCGCCGGCTGCGTGGCGGGTCCAGTCGAAGCGGTCCAGGCTGGCTTCGCCGGCGCGCGACGGCAACGGCGCCTGGCTGGCACCAGGGGTGACGATCTCTGCGGCGCGGTGGCCGGCGGCGCGGCCGAACACCACCAGGTCCAGCAGCGAGTTGGTGCCAAGGCGGTTGGCACCGTGGACGGACACGCAGGCCGCCTCGCCAACCGCCATCAGGCCAGGGACGGTGGCGTCCGGGTTGTTGCGGGTGGGGTTGATCACCTCGCCGCGGAAGTTCGTGGGTATACCGCCCATGTTGTAGTGCACGGTGGGCAGGACGGGGATCGGCGCCTTGTTCACGTCCACGCCGGCAAACACGCGGGCGGTTTCGGAAATGCCCGGCAGGCGCTCGTGCAGCAGGTCGGCACCGAGGTGCTCGAGGTGGAGCAGGATGTGGTCCTTGTTGGGGCCGACGCCCCTGCCCTCGTTTATCTCGATGGTCATCGAGCGGCTGACCACGTCGCGGCTGGCCAGGTCCTTGGCGGTGGGAGCGTAGCGCTCCATGAAGCGCTCGCCCTCGGCGTTGGTCAGGTAGCCGCCCTCGCCGCGCGCGCCCTCAGTGATCAGGCAGCCGGCGGGGAAGATGCCGGTCGGGTGGAACTGCACGAACTCCATATCCTGCGTGGGCAGGCCGGCGCGCATGGCCATGCCGCCGCCATCACCGGTGCAGGTGTGAGCGGAGGTGCAGGAGAGATACGCGCGGCCGTAGCCGCCGGTGGCCAGGATGACGAGCTGGGCGCGGAAGCGATGTATCGTGCCGTCTTCCAGGCACCAGGCGGTGACGCCGCGGCAGACACCCTCGTCGTCCATGATCAGGTCGAGCGCGATAAACTCGATGAAGAACTCCACCTCGTGCTTGAGGCATTGCTGGTAGAGCGTGTGGAGCATGGCGTGGCCGGTGCTGTCGGCCGCGGCACAGGCGCGCATGGCGGGCTCCTTGCCGTACTCCTTCATGTGGCCGCCGAACGGGCGCTGGTAGATCTTGCCATCCTCGGTGCGGCTGAACGGCATGCCGTAATGCTCGAGCTCATAGACAGCCGGCGCGGCCTCCCGGCACATGTATTCGATGGCGTCCTGGTCGCCCAGCCAGTCCGAGCCCTTGACGGTGTCGTACATGTGCCAGCGCCAGTCGTCCTCGCCCATATTGCCGAGCGAGGCGCCGATGCCGCCCTGGGCGGCGACCGTATGGGAGCGCGTAGGAAACACTTTGGTCAGGCAGGCCGTCTTCAGGCCGGCGGCACCGGTGCCCAGCGTGGCGCGCAGGCCGGAACCGCCGGCGCCGACGACCACCACGTCATAGGTGTGGTCGATGACCGTGTAGGCGCCGTAGGACGGCTTGGAAATGGCGTTCATGGGTTCGGCCCGCCTTCAGTGTGCCGCGGCGGCGAGTTTAAGCACCGCGACCACGGCCAGCAGGCCGAGCAGCAGGCAAGCGCCCCTCGTGGCTAGTATCGCGGCCTCGCGCCGCGGGATGTTATGAATGTAGTCCTCCCAGACCACCTGCAAGCCCAGATGCATGTGGTGGAAGTTCATTGCGATCAGCGCCAGGAGCAGCGCCGCGTTCAGCGGCTGCGCAACCCAGGCGGCGATCGCCTGCTGCTCGGCGCCCAGATGGCTGAGCACGGCGATGACGAACCACACGGTAAGCGGCACGAGGGCTATGGCAGTGACCCGCTCGGCCTTCCAGTGGTGCGAGCCGGCATGCGCCGAGCCGGCACCTCTGACCCGGCCGAGCTGGCTGCGCATGATGGTGACCTGCTCGGCCTTCGCCTTGGTGTTCTGGCCTGCGCCCATCGGTCAGGCCCCAACCACGGTCATGTAGCCGGCTACCCAAACGCCGGCGGTGGCCAGCGCGGTGAGCCCCAGGATGACCCAGGTCATCGGGTTCAGGCTGGGCTTGGCCAGGCCCCGCCCAGTGTCCCACACCAGATGCCGTATGCCGCCGAAGAAATGGTAGAACAGCGAGGCCGTCCAGCCGAGCAGCAGCAGAAGCCCGACCGGCGAGGCGATGAACGCCTGCACGCGGGCGAAGGCCTGCGGCCCGGCCGCGGCGGCAACCAGCCACCACACCAGCAGCAGCGAACCCACGGACAGCGCAATGCCGGTCGCGCGGTTCAGGATGGAGGCGACCATGGTGATGGGCCACCGGTAAATGCCGATATGGGGCGAGACGGGGCGGCGGACCAGCTTGGCCTCGGTGTTTCTGGCGACCAGCAACGCGTCGCGTATGTCGTTCATAGGTCGGCAAACTCCGGCCGCAGTCGCGGCTTGTTACGGCTGCGCGTTGTCTTGGTGCAGCGCAGCGTTGATAGGGTGCGTTATGTATGGGGTCAACGCGCAACGTGTGCAGGGTAGAATGACGGGAAAGTTCATCTGCGCCGGTGTCGCGGCCGTGCTGGCGCTGGGCGGCTGTGCGCGCGGCTGCCCGGGCGGGCTGGTGCGCGCGCAGGGTGTGCAGCTGTTTTTCGGCGGCAGCGTGGCGGAGGCTGACTGGGCGGATTTCGCGGCGGGAACGCTGACGGCGGCCTACCCGGGAGGTTTCACCACCTACGCCGCGGCCGGGCAATGGCGCGATCCCGAGAGTGGAGTTCTTGTGCGGGAGCGCACGCGTGTGGTGCAGGTGTTCGGGGCCGGTTCGCTGGTGTCGGCGGGGCCGGTGGCGGCGGCTTACAGGCGGCGCTTCCACCAGCAGTCCGTGGGGGTGGTGGAGGAGCAGGCCTGTGCCGGCTTCTAGTTAGAAAGCAAGCAGCCCCCGCATAGGCGGCAGCCTGGATGTCTCTCTGACACGAGGCAGCTCAACCGGCGCAGGAAGCAAAAGTTTTTGCTTCTTTTTTGCAAAAAAGAAGGCTTTCTTGCTTTCGCACCGCTCAACCACATCCCTTTGGAATGACGATGAAAACACTCAAAGGCAGCCTGCTCGCGCTCTGCCTGATGCTGCCGGGAATCACCGAAGCGGGTGCCACCGTGGCCGGAACATACCTTGTCACCTTCCATGACCGTCACCCCACGGACGCGTTCCAGGAGCCTCTGTGCGTGAAGATCGTGCAAGACGGCAGCACGCTGGATTTCAAGACAGGCGGCACGTTCGTGCTGGATTTCGGCAGCAACGACCGGCCGGTCGGCCAATGGTTTACCGCCGATACGCGCGGGGCCGTCTTCACCGCGTTTTTCACCGGCCAGTACGGGCCGTCCGTCCTCGTTTTCTCAGGCCAGTTTGGCAGGCCGCAGATCACCGGAACTTCGTTCGCGTTGTATGCCAACGGAGTTGCGATGGCGGGCGGCAGCTTCACCGCGGTCAAGGGTGCCTGCTCTTTCTGAGACCGGCTTTTTTAGTTACCACTTGCGCAAGCAAGGAAGGCCTTCTTTTTTGAAAAAAAGAAGCAAAAAACTTTTGTCCTGCGCCGGTTCAGCGGCCGCGTTTTGTCTGAAGGCATCCGGCTGCCGCTAATGCGGGAAGCAAAAGTTTTTGGTCCTTTTTTCAAAAAAGGACTGCTTGCTTTCTATGTGCCACACGCAACACGGCCTGGTATGAAGGATGCGTGGTGTAACCCATTCTCACGCAACCGATGAGGGAGCCCTGGCACCTCCTGCGGCGTTTACCCGCAGACAAGGAGCACACATGGACAACAACGACCCCACGAACCTCTCGCGCCGCAAGATAGTAGGCAGCGCGGGCATCGGACTGGCAGTCGCCGCCGCGGCGCCGGCCTTTGCCCAGGCCGCAACCCCGGCGGCGCCGGAGCTGGCGGCCAGGCCGCTCGAGGATCCCAGGAAGGCGTATCCGAAGCCGCCCTATTCCAGCCAGTCGCAGACCTGGCCAGGCCTGGCGAGCAAGATGGACCCCAGGCCGGATCACGGTGAGACCAGCTATCGCGGCTCCGGCCGCCTGGCCGGCCGCCGCGCGCTGATCACCGGAGGCGATTCCGGCATGGGCCGCGCCGCCGCCATCGCCTTCTCCCGCGAGGGTGCGGACGTGGCGATCAACTATCTTCCCTACGAGGAGCCGGACGCGCGCGAGGTGATCGCCCTGATCCAGCAAGCCGGCCGACGCGGCGTGGCCATCCCGGGCGACCTGCGCGACGAGGCGTTCTGCCAACATCTGGTGGCGCAGGCGGTCAGCAGCCTGGGCGGGCTGGACATCATCGTGAGCAATGCCGGCCGCCAGCAGGCGCACGCCTCCATACTGGACATCTCCACCGAGCAGTTCGACTGGACGATGAAGACCAACATCTACGCGCCGTTCTGGATCATCAAGGCGGCGCTGCCACACCTGCAGCCCGGCTCCTGCATCATCGCCACCACCTCCGAGCAGGCATACGACCCCACGCCGGACCTGTACGATTACGCGCAGACCAAGGCGGCGACGATGAACTTCGTCAAGTCGCTCGCCAAGCAGCTGGGCCCCAAAGGCATACGCGTGAACGGCGTGGCACCTGGGCCGATCTGGACCCCTCTGCAGGTGACGGGCGGGGCCACGCAGGCCAAGCTGGAGACGTTCGGCGCAAAGACGCCGCTCGGACGGGCCGGGCAACCCGCGGAGCTGGGCGGTATCTATGTGCAGCTGGCGGATGCTTCGGCCAGCTATGCGACAGGGCAGGTCTACGGGTCGTCGGGAGGCGCCGGGCAGCCTTAAGCAACATCTTCTTGTTTGAAAAATACGCAGAAGACGCTCGCTCTCTGTCGGCGGGTGGAACCAGCCGCCGACACGGAGCAGAGCTATATCGCCCTTGTTTCAGAAGCACTGCTTGCCTTACCTGCCTGACGTGCTTTCTTCCGCCCCATGCACCTGACTCCGCTCGCCTCCTCAGCCGACGTTACGATCGATTTCGAGGAGACAGTCTGGAACGGCCGCTTCGCCCTCCAGCGCATAGGCTTCCGCAACCGCCGCTTCGACGGCGCGCTGTCTGCCCCGCGCGAGTGGGAGCTGCTGCGCCGCGGCACCGCAGCCGCCGTGCTGCCCTACGATCCGGTGGCCGACATGGTGGTCACCATCGAGCAGTTCCGCCTGCCGGCCTATGCCGCCGGCCTGCCGCCTGTGATGGTCGAGCTGGCCGCGGGGCTGACTGACGGCAGCGAGACCGCAGAGGCCACCATACGGCGCGAGGCGGTTGAGGAAATGGGGCTGGAACTCGGCCCTATGGAGCGCATCGGCGCGTTCCTGCTGACGCCCGGCGGCTGCGACGAGACATGCACGCTGTTCGCCGGCCGGGTCAGCCTTGGCGAGATCGGCCCGGACGGCCTGCTCGGCATGCGCGGCCTGGCCAGCGAGCACGAGGACATACGCGTGCGCGCCCTGCCGGCAGCCCACGTCATCGAACAGGCGCTGGCCGGCGCCTATCCCAACTCTGTGGCCACGATCGGGCTGCTGTGGTTCGCCGCCAAGCGGGACTGGCTGCGGGAGCGCTGGGCGTGAGCTTCGGGCCGCTGGTCGGCACGGCGTGGCTGGCCGACCACCTGGACGATGCGGATCTGCGCGTCATGGACGCCACGTTCTACATGCCGGCGGAGGCGCGCGACGCGCAGGCGCTGTTCCTGGACGCCCACATTCCCGGCGCGCGGTTCTTCGATCTTGAACTTATCGCCGACCAGGAAACCGGCCTGCCGCACATGGTGCCCACCGCCGGCCGGTTCGAGCGGCTGGTGGCGGCACTCGGCATCTCCGACGGCGACCGCGTGGTGTTCTACGACCAGAAAGGGCTGTTCTCCGCCGCGCGCGGCTGGTGGCTGATGCGCCTGTTCGGCCACGAGCGCGCCGCCGTGCTGGATGGCGGCCTGCCGAAATGGCGCAGCGAGGGCCACGCGATCGCGGCCGGTGACGTACCGGCCGCCTCACCCGGAAGCTTCCACGCCACCCTGCGCAGCGCGCGGCTGCGCGGGCTGGGCGACATGCTGGCCAACGTGGCCTCCGACGACGAGCTGGTGCTCGACGCGCGCGCGTCCGGACGCTTCACCGGCGCGGCACCGGAGCCGCGGCC